>NZ_JBHTLD010000244.1:0-6385 GCF_042678745.1 Pontibacter rugosus
TACAATCAACTTTGGTAGCCGCCAAACAAAAAAGCCAGAGAAGTGCTTCTCTGGCTTTTTAAATACATTATTTTTTATTGAGTTACATATCCAACACTATTGCGAATACAAGTGGCGCAACAATGGTAGCATCGGACTCAATCATATACTTGGGAGTATCTTTACCTAATTTACCCCATGTGATCTTTTCGTTTGGCACAGCGCCTGAGTAAGAACCATAACTGGTAGTCGAATCAGAAATTTGAGCGAAATAGCCCCAAAGCGGAACACCGTCGCGCTGCAAATCCTGGTGCAACATTGGCACTACGCATATTGGGAAGTCACCTGCAATACCACCACCAATCTGGAAGAAACCAATAGTTGACTCTTCTTTAGCCGTTTGCGTATACCACTCAGCCAGTTCCATCATGTACTGAATACCGGTTTTCATGGTATGTACATTCTTGATGTCACCACTAATCACGTGTCCTGCATAGATGTTACCTAGCGTGGAGTCTTCCCAACCCGGGCAGATGATTGGTAAGTTCTTCTTAGCTGCTTCCAGCATCCAGCTGTTTTTCGGATCAATTTGATAATACTGTTCCAGTTCACCTGAAAGTAGAATCTGGTAGAAGAATTCGTGTGGGAAGTATGACTCACCGGCTTTGTCTGCTTTCTCCCAATACTTGAGCACCACGTGCTCCAGACGGCGCATAGCTTCCTCCTCCGGTATACAAGTATCTGTTACACGGTTCAGGTGGCGGCTTAGCAGTTCCTCTTCATCAGCAGCAGAAAGCTCACGATAATGGGGAACACGCTCATAAAAATCATGTGCTACCAGATTGAAGATATCTTCTTCCAGGTTAGCGCCTGTACAAGAAATAGCATGGATTTTATCCTGACGTATCATCTCGGCCAGTATAATACCTAACTCAGCCGTTGACATAGCACCAGCCAATGTCACTAGCATTTTGCCACCGTTGTTCAGGTGTGTTTTATACCCTTCAGCAGCATCTATCAAAGAGGCTGCGTTGAAATGCTTGTAGTGTTTCTTTAAAAAATCTGTAACCTGCATAGTTGATTTGTTTGTCCCAACCCCTGCCCTGTCAGGCAGCTTGGCATGGCAATTTATTAAAAATATACTGATTTATACCTTACGGCATATATACAGCAGCTGTTCGTACACCAGACGTTTGCGGGCGGAATGGTAGCCGGGGTATATGTCCTCCAGTTTCAGATGCTTAACACTATAGCTACAGAAAAATTCATGTTTGCAGCAGTTTTTACACCTGAAATTAGCGCCTGATAAAACTTATTTAGCAGGCTTCTCTATGACCAGGTTGTGGTTAGTATAAATACAGATATCAGCAGCAATTGTAAGTGCCTCACGCACCATCTCTTCGGCGGTAAGATGTGGGGCATGTTTCTTTAATGCCAATGCGGCAGCATGCGCGTACATACTTCCTGAACCGATGGCAGCAATCTGATTGTCTGGCTCGAGCACATCACCTGTACCAGAGATAATCAGCAGCTCATCTTTATTCGCTACCACCATCATGGCTTCCAGCTTGCGCAGGTACTGATCTTTTCGCCAGTCCTTGGCCAGCTCAATGGCAGCGCGTTTCATGTTGCTTTGGTATGCACCTAACTTTTCTTCAAAGCGTTCCAGCAGTGTAAAGGCATCGGCAGTAGAACCAGCAAAGCCAGTTACTATCTTACCATCCAATAGCTTACGTATTTTTTTCACATTACTCTTGGCAATGTGTTTGTCCATAGTTGCCTGTCCGTCTGCACCAAGCGCCACCTCGCCATTATGGTAAATACCACATACAGTAGTCGATCTTATCTTTGTCATAGAAATATTTCTGATTAAGCTATTAAACCTTAGCTTCCACATGAGTCTAAAACTGCAGGAAGCATGCGTAAAGCTACAGTTTAAACAAACAAGAAGCCAATACTAACCTATACGCCAAATTGTCTGCTTATACTTGGTTATTGCTTCTTAGCATGCTCCGGTTGCTGTTTTTGAATAAACCTATATCTTTAACTAAATCTAAACTTATCTAACCATCCATCACCCTTTATCTATGAGTAAGAATTTACGCTTTGCTCCTTTGGTTGCATTGCTCATGACAGGCGCTGTGATAGCAACGCCCGCACACGCCCAAAAGAACAAGAAAAAGAAGAAAGACAAGCAGGAAGCCTCAGCAGCACCTGCTAAAAAAGATGATACCACGCCTAAGCCTTACGCTGAAGTTATCACAGAGAAAGCCGTTACAGATGACGGGTTGTTTAAGGTGCACCGCATTGATGACAAATATTATTACGAGATACCGGACTCGCTCCTGAACCGCGACATGCTGATGGTAAGCCGCATTGCCAAAACAGCCAGTAACATAGGATACGGTGGCGAAGAGTTAAATACGCAGATGCTACGCTGGGAGAAAAAAGGCAACCGTGTGCTGCTGCGCGTTACCTCTACTGAAAATGTGGCTGCCGATACTTTAGAAGTATACAACTCTGTACAAAACTCTAACTTTGCACCGGTTATTCAGGCTTTCAATATCAAGGCTTATGGCCAAGGCACGCAGGTGGTAGAAGTTACTGACTTTTTCTCCAGAGATGTTCCGGCTCTTGGTTTAGATAAAGACCGACGTGACGAGTATAAAGTAAAGAAGCTTGATGATAACCGCTCGTTTATCGAAAGTGTAAAAAGCTTTCCGCTGAACATTGAGGCTCGCTCCCTGATGACTTACGACGCAGGCGAGGCTCCTTCTAACTCAACCACTGGCACCATATCGATGGAGCTGAACCACTCTATGCTGCTGCTGCCGCAAAAGCCAATGGCTGCCCGTAAATTCGACAAACGGGTCGGATTCTTCACCATCAAGCAAACCGACTACGGCACCGATGAGCAGCGTGCTGCTAAACGAGAGTATATAGTACGCTGGAGACTGGAGCCAAAAGATGAGGAAGCCTATGCCCGTGGCGAGCTGGTAGAGCCGAAGAAGCAAATAGTATACTATATAGACCCGGCCACCCCAATGAAGTGGCGCCCATACCTGAAGCAGGGCGTGGAGGATTGGAACAAGGCGTTTGAGGCTGCTGGTTTTAAAAACGCAATTATTGCCAAAGACCCGCCTTCTTTTGAGGAAGACCCAGAGTTCAGCACCGAAGATGCGCGCTATTCTGTTATCCGCTACTTCTCGTCTGAAACCCAGAATGCCTATGGACCGAATGTGCATGACCCGCGCTCCGGCGAAATCCTGGAAAGCCACATTGGCTGGTATCATAACGTGATGAACCTGCTGCGCAACTGGTATTTTGTGCAAACAGCAGCCGTTAACCCGGATGCCCGTGGCGTGCAGTTTAAAGATGAGGTGATGGGTGAGCTGATACGCTTTGTTTCCTCTCATGAAGTTGGCCATACCTTAGGCCTGCCTCACAACATGGGTTCTAGTGCTGCTTACCCGGTAGAGAAGCTGCGAGACGCAGAGTTCACCAAAACAATGGGTACTGCACCTTCCATTATGGATTATGCCCGCTTCAATTATGTGGCTCAGCCAGGAGATAAAGGTGTTGCTCTGATGCCGGGTATTGGTGTTTACGATAAACATTCGGTTAAATGGGGTTATACATACTTCCCGGAGACGAAGGGTGCCGACAACAAAGAGAAGCTGGCAGCATGGATAAAAGCGCATGAGAATGACCCGATGTACCGCTTCGGCCGCCAGATGGGCAGACCAACTGACCCTTCCTCTCAAACAGAAGACTTAGGAGATGACGCTATGAAGGCCAGCACCTATGGCATAGCTAACCTAAAGCGCATCATGCCAAACCTCATTACCTGGACAGCAGAAGATAACAAAGACTACACTGACCTGGAGGAGATGTATATGCAGGTGCTCGGGCAATGGAACCGCTACATGGGCCACGTTACAGCTAACATTGGAGGCGTGTACGAAAACTACAAAACCTACGACCAGCAAGGGGATGTATATGCCAGCGTGCCAAAGGAAAAGCAGCAGAGAGCCATGAAGTTCTTAAACGAGCAAGGCTTCTCCACTCCTGCCTGGATGCTCGACGAGAGCATTCTCCACAAAATAGAATCGGCAGGTACTGTTGATCGTGTGCGTAATGCGCAGGTTAATGTGCTAAACAACGTGCTGGAGCCAGGGCGTTTGGCACGTGTGCTGGAAGCACAGGCCATGCTCGGAAATAAAACGTATACTTTGCCAGAGATGATGTCAGACTTGCGCAATGGTATTTGGTCTGAAGTAGCAGCTGGTAAAACAATAGATATGTACCGCCGAAACCTGCAGCGTGGCTATCTGGAGCGCATGGAGTACCTGATGACAGAGGAGCCGAAAGAGGTTACTGGCAGAGCCCGTTCCTTTATGGGCAGTACAGCAATCAACGTGTCTCAGTCTGATATCAGGCCAATGGTGCGGGGAGAGCTGAACACATTGCGGAACCAGATAAAAGGCTCTCTGGCAAAAACAAAAGACACCATGACAAAATATCATCTTCAGGATGCCTTGGTTAGAATTGATCATATACTAGACCCTAAGAGCTAATCGCTTTTAATTCTGCCATTTTAAAAAAGCCTCAACCTGTTTGGTTGGGGCTTTTTGCTTCCTCACAGTTATAGTAGCGCTACCAGCATAACATTACAATAAAGCCTGTAATCTTTTGAATAAAATATATAATATGGCTATGGTGCAGCATAACAATTACTAATATGTCAGGTTAATCAAATAAATCTGGTACCTTTGCAGTCCATAAGACTTACCCTAACTTATGGCTACAAAATATATATTTGTTACTGGTGGTGTAACATCCTCCCTCGGAAAAGGTATTATCTCTGCATCGCTTGCTAAGTTATTGCAGGCCAGAGGCTACTCAGTAACTATTCAGAAGTTCGATCCCTACATTAACATCGATCCAGGCACACTAAACCCTTACGAACATGGCGAGTGCTATGTAACGGAAGATGGTGCCGAAACAGATCTTGACCTGGGGCATTACGAGCGATTCCTTAACAAACCAACCTCGCAGGCAAACAACGTAACGACTGGTCGCATTTACTACAATGTGATTATGCAGGAACGTGAAGGCGCTTACCTGGGAAAAACAGTTCAGGTTATACCACACATTACAGACGAGATTAAACGACGGATGCTGCTCCTGGGCGAGTCTGGAGAGTATGATATTGTAATTACAGAAATCGGTGGCTGTGTTGGTGATATCGAATCGCTTCCCTTTGTGGAGGCGGTACGGCAGCTGCGTTGGGAATTGGGAGCAAACGAGACCTGCGTTATTCACCTTACCCTGCTACCATATTTAAAAGCGGCCGGAGAGCTTAAAACTAAGCCTACACAACACTCTGTGCGTGATCTTTCTGAAGCCGGTGTACAACCAGACATATTGGTGTGCCGCTCTGAGCATCCTGTGCCGCTGGATTTGCGAAAGAAAATCGCTTTGTTCTGTAACGTAAAACAGAATGCTGTAATTGAATCGCTGGATGCGGAGACAATTTATGATGTTCCGCTACTTATGCGCAAAGAGAAGCTGGATGAGCGCGTGATCAGTAAACTGAAACTACCACACAAATCAGAACCGGATCTGGATACCTGGAAAGAATTCCTGGGCCGTCTGAAAAACCCAACCTCAGAAGTCAACATAGCCTTAGTTGGTAAGTATGTGGAGCTACCTGATGCTTATAAGTCAATCATTGAAGCCTTTGTACATGCTGGTTCTGCCAATGAATGTAAGGTAAATATCAAGTGGTTCCAGTCTGAAAACATGAACGAGGAGAACGTAGCTTCTCTTTTACATAACATGGATGGCGTGCTGGTTGCCCCAGGATTTGGAGAACGCGGCTTTAAGGGTAAACTGGAGGCTATCAAGTATGTGCGCGAAAACAACATACCTTTCTTCGGTATCTGCCTTGGCATGCAGTGTGCCGCTGTAGAGTTTGCTCGCAACGTACTTGGTCTTGAAGGAGCAGCCTCCACAGAAATGGATCCTGAAACGCCTCATCCGGTGATTGATATGATGGAAGATCAAAAACAAATCACTAAAAAGGGTGGCACTATGCGTTTGGGTGCTTATACTTGTGAACTAAAAAAGGGCTCCAAAGCTTATAATATTTACGGGAAGAGCAAAATTTCTGAGCGCCACCGTCATCGTTACGAGTTCAATAACAAGTATATAGCAGCTTTTGAAGCAGCTGGAATGATGGCAACAGGCACTAACCCTGATACAGGTTTAGTGGAAGTTATTGAGTTACAGAACCACCCTTGGTTTGTGGCTGCACAATATCATCCGGAACTGAAAAGCACCGTTTTGAACCCTCACCCGCTTTTTGTTAAGTTTGTGAAAGCGGCTATTAATAATGCTAAAA
>NZ_JBHTLD010000245.1:0-6335 GCF_042678745.1 Pontibacter rugosus
GTGTTATGCTGGAAATATTTTTATTTGAGACACAGATTTTAAAAAAATGCGCCAGAAAGAGCATCTTTCTGGCGCATTTAACCGATAACTTATGTTTTTGTTAGGCTATGGCTTCATTAATGTTGGGTAAGCGGCCAAAGCGATGTAAGGTGGCGATATGCGATCGTAGCGCTTGACCGAAAGTTTCGTTTTCCATATATGGTATACCAAACTCTGCGGCAGTCTCGCGCACAATAGGGGCAATGGCAGGATAATGCACATGGCATACTCTAGGAAAAAGATGATGCTCTATCTGGTAGTTCAAGCCACCCACATACCACGAGATCCATTTATTATTGCGAGAGAAATTAACCGTAGTATTCAGCTGATGGATAGCCCAATCATTTTCAATGGCACCATTCTCATCCGGGCGTGGATGTGACGTTCCCTCTACGGTGTGCGCCAGCTGGAAAACAACCGTAAGCACAATACCTGCTACAAAGTGCATCAACAGAAAACCCAGCAACACCTCCAGGAAAGAAAAATTGAAGTATAACACAGGAACAGCCAGCATAGTAAAAAAGTAGATGGTCTTCATCGTCACCAGCTTCAGCAGATAATTACGGTTCTCCTTGGTCGTGTTGGCATTTACGCCATTCTTCTTAAACAGGAAATACTGCACAAAATCTTTTGCCAGCACCCAGTAGAGCGTAAGCAGGCCATAAAACACAAAAGCATATAGCCACTGCAGTTGGTGAAAAAATTTCACTTTGGAATGAGGATTAAAGCGCAGCACCAGCCGGTCCTGAATGTCTTCGTCCATTTCCACCACATTCGTATAAGTATGGTGCAGGATGTTGTGCTGAAGCTTCCAGTTAAAAGCAGAGCCGCCCACCAGGTTCAGCGTGTGCCCCATCAGCTCGTTTACCGTTTTGCTATTAGAGTACGCGCCGTGGTTGGCATCGTGCATCACGCTCATGCCAATACCAGCCACACCAAGGCCCATTATAAACCATAATCCCAGGCTTATACCAAGTGAAGGTTGCAAGCTTAGTAAAAGTATAAAAGGAAGTACATAGGCCGTTAACAGCACTACACTCTTAACAACCATGGCTGTGTTGGCGGTTTTAGGGATATTATTTTCTGCAAAGTGTGCATCTACACGTTTGCGCAACGTAGCAAAAAACAAGTTCCTGTCTTTGCTCACAAATTTCACTTTACCTTTTACTTTCATGTGCTGAGGATGCTAAGGAGGTTTAGTTTAAATCGGTAGTCGCGTACAGGCCAATAACCAGTAAATGACTGACGGATAGACTACTTAAAATACGTAAATGTAGCAGCATTGAGCTCAATAAACCCTCCGCTACGTAACGCATTTGTAAAACCAGAAGGCTTGCAAATGCTTCTTACTTGCGCAGAAATAGCGACCAATATAAGTATAAATCCCGATTCTTGCAGCTACACCCAGGCAAGTTCATACAATGTTAACATGGCGTACCAGCAACCTTACCAAATGCAAAGCCATACTTTGCCTTGCGGTAGCATCTTGCTGTAAAGCCTGTATAGCCATAAAGTCGGTGTATTTTTACGTAATAACTTGAGAAACAGAGCCAGGGCTAAAGCCCCAGGTTGTAAATCTGAAGTGGTTTCTTCCGCAGTGTGGAAAGAAGTTTATAGCCTGGCAGTGGCTTCAGCAGTTACCGCAATCACTCTAAAATAAAAAGGGGCTGGCCAACATGTCGACCAACCCCTTTATATATTGCTGTTCTACCTGTTACAGGTGAATCACTTCGTCGTAAGCAGCAGCGGCAGCTTCCATTATAGCTTCGCTCATAGTTGGGTGCGGGTGTACAGACTTGATGATCTCATGGCCGGTTGTCTCCAGTTTACGGGCTACCACCACTTCAGCAATCATCTCTGTTACGTTTGCGCCGATCATGTGCGCACCCAGGAATTCGCCATACTTGGCATCAAAGATCACTTTAACAAAGCCATCTTTCACACCGCCTGCACTAGCTTTACCAGACGCAGAGAACGGGAATTTACCAACTTTGATATCCAGCCCCTGCTCACGTGCAGCTTTCTCTGTAAGACCAACCGAAGCAATCTCAGGAGAGCAGTACGTACAGCCAGGTATGTTTCCGTAGTTCAACGGCTCAGGGTTTTGACCTGCGATTTTCTCCACACAAATGATACCTTCCGCAGAAGCAACGTGTGCCAAAGCCGGACCCGGAACAATATCGCCGATAGCATAAATGCCGTCTACGTTTGTTTTGTAGAAATCATCTACTAAAACACGGCCTCTATCTACTTTTATGCCTAGCTCTTCCAAGCCAATGTTCTCCAGGTTTGTCTGGATACCCACCGCAGAAAGCACTACCTCCGCTTCTAAAGTTTCTTCGCCTTTGGCCGTTTTAACTTTCACTTTGCAGATATCGCCTGAAGTATCCACAGACTCTACAGAAGAATCAGTCATGATGTTGATGCCTGACTTTCTGAATGACTTAGACAGTTGGCGGGATACCTCTTCATCCTCCACCGGAACGATGTTTGGCAGATATTCAACGATGGTTACTTTCGTGCCCATTGCGTTATAGAAGTAAGCAAACTCTACCCCGATAGCACCAGAGCCAACCACTACCATAGAAGCTGGCATTTTCTCCAACGACATAGCCTGGCGGTAGCCGATGATTTTCTTGCCGTCGATTGGCAGGTTAGGAAGCTCACGCGAACGCGCTCCTGTTGCCAGAATAATGTTTGTAGCCTCTACTGTATCCTTTTTGCCTTCTGCATTGGTTACTTCAATTTTACCTTTAGCCACCACTTTGCCAGTACCCATAATCGCATCAATCTTATTTTTGCGGAACAGGAACTGGATGCCTTTGCTCATGCCGTCAGCCACGCCGCGGCTGCGCTGAATTACTTTATCGAAATCAACCGAAGCCTCTCCTACGGTAATGCCATAGTCAGCAGCATGGTTGATGTACTCAAACACTGTTGCGCTTTTTAGCAATGCTTTCGTCGGGATACAGCCCCAGTTCAGGCAGATACCACCTAGCGCCTCACGCTCGATCACACCTACTTTTAAACCCAGCTGCGACGCACGAATAGCGGCTACATAACCACCCGGGCCACTACCCAGCACTACTAAATCGTATTTTGATGCCATAGTCTCTTTTTTATAGTTGATGAACAAAATTAAACGATAATCCCCATACTGCAAAACGAGCTTTGCTTATGCAGTAGCTTTTAGCATAATGAGCAGATTCTTATTGGATGATACGGCGATAGCTGCATAAAAAAGAAAAAAGTATTTTAAGAATCTCTTGAACTGCTGTACTTTGCAGTGCGAAAGTATCATCAAGCTGTACTTATGATCAAATATATACCCTTTCTCTTGCTCTTTCTACTGTCGCTAAGTGTTTCAGCGCAGCATTCTGCAAAGGATTATTTTCTTACCGGAAACAATAAATTTAAAGCCGGCAAGTATGCAGAGGCCATCAAAGATTACGACCAGGTACTAAAGCAGGAGCCGAAACACGCGCCTACACTTACTAACCGAGGAGTAGCCAAAGACCGTTTGCAGGACTACCGTGCGGCCATTGCTGACTTTACGCTGGCCATTGCCGCTGACCCAGCCTATCCAGAAGCTTATTTAAGCCGCGGCTTGTCTAAGTATAACCTCAAAGACTACCGTGCCGCATTACTTGATTTTAATAAAGGAATAGAGCTCCACCCTAATGATGCCAAAGCCTACAATAACCGTGGATTGGTGCGCTACGGGTTGAAGGACTACCGGGGAGCCATCACAGACTATACCAAAGCAATACAGGTAGATGCGAAATATGCTGAGGCATACTATAACCGAGGTGCACCCAGGTATAACCTTAGCGAAAAAGATAATGCCTGCACAGATTGGACGAAGGCAAAGCAGTTAGGTGTAAAAGATGCAGATTTATACTTAAAGAAGTATTGCAAGTAAACACCAGCAGTAATTTTGCTGATAAACTTCCTTAATTGAGCTGCAAGTATATTTTGCGGCTTTTTTATTGCTGCATTTGCATAGGCTACCACTTCACAAGTATAATCTCCGTAGCTGGGGCTATCGCGCGGACAAGTCGCGACCTGTCCTTACAGAAGTGCCTATCTGCATCTTTTCCAATCCCTGATCTAGTTATGTCGCAAGTTTAGCGAAGCGTAACTTGAGACGGGACATGTGGCAAGTTTTCAACTTGCTTTCTGCGTGAGCAGAAACATAGCCGCACCAAAGGCTGTAGCTATAGTTGCACCCATGCCTGGCCCTCCGGTCAGTAAAGCTTTCTGTGGCTACCATTTCAGAAGTATAGTTTTTATAGCTGGGGCTATCGCGCGGACAGGTCACGACCTGTCCTTACAGAAGTGGCTGAAGCTCCGTCAGCAGTAGCTATCTGAATATTTCCAGTCCTGGGGTTGAGGGCTCCAAAGCAACATGTGAAACATTAGGTATGTGGGAACTGGAGGATAAGCAGAAAATAGAAAGATTAGCTTGGTTGAAGATGTAGAAAGCAGTGGCTAAGCAAGTATAGCCAAGGCTGTACAGGTGTGGCTCTGCGAGCCAGTAGAGCTGGAAGCTCTACACCATAGTAGGCACTAGCTGCAAGCTAGCGCCAGCGGTGGGCCAGCGGTGGGTGAAAGTATAGCTTGCATAAAGTTGCAAAGGCAGCAGCTATGCAGGTATGGCTTTACAAGCCAGTCGAGCTACAAGCTCGACATCATTTGAAAACACGAGTCGGAAATTCGCGCCAGCGGAGGGGCTTTTCAATCTGATTGAGAAACAGGAACCAATCCCATACTTCCGAAAAAACAAAAGGCGCTTTTACAGCGCCTTTTGTCAAAATCAAATAATCACATTTATACTTTCAAACACCAGAAGGCTGCTTTCCTTTACCCGTAGCCAGCAAATCCTGTTTAACACTTTTGATATCAATGGCCTGCATGCGGCGTAAGGTTTCGTCTTTTACGATTGCAAATTCTTCCCTGTTCTTTTTAGTGATCGGATCAGCTGCCGGAAGTTTTACACGCAGCGCATCTACCTGTTTTCCGTCTTTCCAGAAGCGATAGCAAAGGTGCGGACCCGTAGCCAGGCCAGTGCTGCCCACGTATCCGATTGTCTGCCCCATTTTCACATGGCTGCCTTTGCGGATACCTTTGGCGAATTTAGACATGTGCAGGTACTGCGTGGTATAGGTTTTGTTGTGACGCACCTTTACAAAATAACCGTTGCCACGGGTATAACTGGCATCTAGTACCACACCATCGCCAACTGTTCGGATAGGCGTGCCACGTGGTGCGGCAAAGTCAGTACCAAGATGTGCTTTATAGCGTTTCTGCACCGGGTGGAAACGACGCTTAGAAAAGCGGGAACTCACACGGCTATACTCCAGCGGCTCTTTCAGGAACGCTCTTTTCAGGCTTTTGCCATCTGCATCATAATAGTTCACGCCATTGCCTTCATCAAACCCGATGGCATAAATCGGCTCGCCCTCATGCTCAAAAAAAGCGGATTTAAGCTCTCCAAAGCCAATAGTCTCTCCGTTTACAACTTTCTCTTCATAGATTAGTTTAAACTTGTCGCCAGGCTGAATGCGATTCAGGTCTAGTCGCCAGGCATAAATATCAGCAAATCTGTTCACCAGCTGAGGCGACCCGCCTGCAGCTACTATGCTTTCGAAAAGCGAACTTTTGATTTCGCCAGCCAATGTACGCTCCAGCACCTGCACCTCGCGTTTATGCAATACAACATCCAGGCTGTCGCGCAGGTCAAAAATCACGTACTCGACCTGGCTTGCTTCATAAATAAAATACTGGGCTGTTTGGGCAGAATCGCGCTTGTGCAGGATAGTATAGGTACGGCCAGAAGCAATGCGGCGCACGTTGAAAACGTCTTTCGCTTTTTGGGCCAGATTGTAAGCAGTTGTAGGATCAATGTTATACTGGGCCAGTATCTGAGAGAGCACTTCTCCTCGCTCCACCTCCCCGTCCACAATTTCTAATGAGTCGGTTTTGATACCATACACTATTGGCGCGGGTACCTTCTTTTTGGGAAGAACGGGTGCTACAGGAGTAGCGGCTTCTACTTTTTCCAGGGCAAGCAGGTCACCCGGACTAAAGTTAAGCGTTTGGGCTGCGGTGATGCACACGAGCAGCGATAACGCTATCAGGATGGCAAGTCCTTTACTGCTTTTCAACATGAGATAAGAGTACCTTTGGTTACAAATCGTCACGAAAATAGGCTTTAACCACTAAAAATAAAAGTAGCATTTAACACAATATTCAGATTATAAATATGTTACAATATATTTATATAAATCATACAT
>NZ_JBHTLD010000246.1:0-6293 GCF_042678745.1 Pontibacter rugosus
GACAAAGCGGTTTTAGAGCTTCATAGCAGCGCTATGGGGCGAGAAAAGCGTGAAGCCAGGTTTCTTTACAGGCAGCTTGCAGCGCAAAGGATGAATTTTAAACATGCTCTAAATTAAAAAATCTATAGCACTCCTTGATCTGGATACTTACCGGTTTTAGTCCTGTAGAAGTCTTTGATTCTTTCTATGTCGGCTTCCATGTCACCTGTTGGATAGATTGCTGGCCCTATACCTGCTTCTTTCTTTGCATAATCAAGATAGCCGAGCACAATAGGTACGTTAGTGCCTTCAGCCACATGATAGAAGCCCCTGCGCCAGCGAGGCTGGTATTTACGTGTACCTTCTGGCGTTACCATCACACACATATCCCCGGGGGTCTCGCGTATGATCTTTATCATAGCATCTACCATCTTGGTGTTCTTAGAGCGATCTATGGGCAAAGCGCCCATCTTTTTAAGTAAGGGACCTACAATGGGTGCATCTACAAACTCTTTCTTGATGGTAAAACGAATCGGCGCATCCATTAAGTAAAAGGCTGCACGTGCATAAATCAAGTCCCAATTACTTGTATGTGGCGCCGCAATCATGACGCAGCGCCTGTTTTCTGGCGTTAATGTTCCTTTTAAAGTCCAACCAGAAACTTTAAAAATCAGCTTAGATAAAAATTTAGCGATCATTTAATGAGTTAAATTAAAAACTCGAGGAGGTAGGGCAAGTGCCCACCTTATGTTAGCTTGGAAATAAAATGTATAGTTACTCACATATCGGCTATTTTACAAGCCCTCTTTGATGGTTTGGGAGGTTCTGCGCAAAAGATAAGCCTGAACTCCAAAGCCCAACACAGGTCCTAAAGTTGTATTGGCATTGTCTCCGCTCCACTCACGGTAGTACCTGAAGGATAAAATCGGCTCAATGGAAACTTTCTCATTCACAAACCAGGCGTAACCGATACCGAAAGCCCCGTCAAACAAATCTATGTCACTGCCTGCCGATAAGTTTAAAAGGCCAGTCTTCAACGTCAACTCACCAAAGACACCATTATCGAGGTAATATCTTACTAAAGGACCGCCAAGTAGATAGGTCCTTTTATACTTTTGCTGTTCGTCATCTACAGTTACTTTCAAACTCTCGTGTGCAAATCCAAGGTCTACCCCCACTCCGAAATCATTCATAACAAAATAGGCTCCTTTGAAATTTAGATTACCTATTAAGCTGCTTCCTTCCTGAGGCGCCAGCGGTTTGTCTAATGAATTAGAGGTTGCATAGTATGCCGCCTGCAAGTTACCGCCAATTAGTACGGAGCCATGTTTAATCTTGGCCTTGGCCAAAAAGCTCTTATTTTCCTGCGCTAGACCAGAATATGCCAAGAGCAGGAATGATAGTTGAAGAAATAAATTGCGCATACATAGATTATTGTCTGATTACCTCTACATAAACGCATCTTTAGAAAAATGTTTTTTAGTTTATTTGATGAATTAATTTTTGAATATAACGCTCCATATGCATCGCATACCTATACCCAACGTCAAATATTTCATCTGCTTTCCTAAAGCTTGTAAGGCGATAATAGCGAAGCTCCTGAGGTTCTAACAACAGGTCGCATTGTGGCAATCTCAGTTTCACAGTGTTACTGATGGCCAGCATCACCGTGCGCTCAATCATACCCCTAATGGAAGTAACATTTGCCTTATGATTGATAGGGTTAACGTGAACGCCGATTTTAACATCGCAATTGCTATAAAGTGGCTCAACTGGTAAGTTATTGAGTAAACCGCCATCATTCAACATTTTACCGTTAAACTGGATCGGCTCATAAAGTATAGGCACTGCAGAGGAGGCAAGCAGGGGCTTGATTACTTCTCCTGTTGAAAAATAGGCTGTTATACCTTCATTCATTTCAGTAGCGCTTACCACAACGGGTATCTTTAAATCCTCGAACTTTAACTGAGAGCCCAAGTATTTGTTATAAAGTTTTTCAACCTCTTCAAGGTGCAGCAAGCCAGCTTTGCCAAATGTAGGCCGCATCACCTGAAATACACTTAGCTCTTTTATCAAGCTTAGAATTTCGTCAGGACTATAGCCGTAACCGTATAGCACGCCAGCTATAGCACCTGAACTTACTCCTGAGATCATGCTGATTTTTACTCCCTGCTCATCCAAGGCTTTTAAAACCCCCAGATGTGCTATTCCCCTTGCTCCGCCTCCAGACAAAGCCAAACCAATGCGCATTATAAATCGATTAACTTAAACGTATCCTTTAGGCGAACTCCTTTCTCTGTGTGTTGTACTGTACAGCACTCGTTAACGGCATCATGCTCGAAGAAAAGAATAAGTTCTTCATCGGCTGCCCTATTCAGAAATTTAGTCTTTTCATCTAAAGTCAAAAGTGGCCGTGTATCATACCCCATTACATAAGGTATAGGAAGATGCCCTACTGATGGAAGAAGATCAGCCATAAAAGCAATCTTCTTGCCTTTATAAGGGATGACAGGCACCATCATTTTGTCAGTATGGCCATCGGCATATACAATATCAAATTGCGGAAACGGAGAGGATGCAGCTGGATCCACGAACTTCAGGTGGCCACTCTCCTGCATTGGAAGTATATTCTCTTTCAGAAAAGATGCTTTTTCTCGAGCATTAGGCTTGGTTGCCCATTCCCAGTGATCTTTATTTGACCAGTAGGTGGCATTAGGGAAAACTAATTCAAGGGCACCTTCAGCATTTTTATACTTTACACCGCCGCCACAATGGTCAAAGTGCAGGTGCGTCAGGAAAACATCTGTTACATCTTCCGGAGCGAAACCAGTTTTCTGGAGTGATCCAAGCAAGGTAGTGTCTCCATGCAGGTAATAGTGGCTGTAAAATTTTGCATCCTGCTTATCGCCAATTCCATTATCTATCAGTATCAACCGATTTCCATCCTCTATGAGCATGCACCGCATTGCCCAGGTACAGAGGTTATTCTCATCAGCTGGGTTTGTTCGTTGCCATAATGATTTCGGTACTACGCCAAACATGGCGCCTCCGTCCAGCTTAAAAAAGCCAGTATCTATTGCATGTAGTTTCATAGGTATGGTTATGACGTGTGGTTTATACTTAAATGTAAGGCTTTAGAAAGCTCTAAACAAAAAAGACTTGGGGCATACAGCTGATGTCCCAAGTCAATTCATACTATAAACATGTAGTTGCAGTTACGCTTCCAGTACTACACCCATATCAGAGAATTTCTCAATGCGCTGCATGATACGATCTTCGGTGTCCATACCTTCCAGTTCATCGAGCAACTTTATGATCTCGCGCTTCATCTTGCGCATCATTTTCTCAGGCTCTGTGTGTGCACCCCCAAGCGGCTCCTTTATGATGCCATCTATAAGCTTGTTCTGAAGCATGTCTGTCGCTGTTAACTTTAGCGCCTCAGCTGCCTGCTCCTTATAGTTCCAGCTACGCCACAATATAGACGAGCAAGATTCTGGAGATATAACAGAATACCATGTGTTCTCCAGCATCATTACGCGGTCTCCTATAGCTATCCCTAAGGCACCACCAGAAGCTCCCTCTCCTATAATGATGCAAATTACCGGCACCTTGAGCATAAACATCTCTTTCAGGTTGCGGGCTATGGCCTCTCCCTGACCACGCTCCTCTGCTTCTAAGCCAGGAAAGGCACCAGGCGTATCAATCAGGGTGACAATAGGCTTGTTAAACTTTTCAGCCATCTTCATCAACCGAAGCGCTTTCCGGTAACCTTCGGGGTTAGCCATGCCAAAGTTTCGCATCTGGCGCTGTTTTGTATTACGCCCTTTTTGCTGACCGATAAACATGATACTGCGGCCATCTACCTCTCCAAAACCACCTACCATGGCTTTGTCGTCACGCACTGTACGGTCACCGTGTAGCTCTACGAATTTATCTGTTAGACCATGTATGTAGTCTAAAGTATAAGGTCTATCAGGGTGGCGCGACAGCTGCACACGCTGCCATCGAGTTAAATTAGCGTAAGTTTCTTTTTTAAGGATTTTAATTTTCTCTTCCAGCGCCTTTACCGCTTCCGATACATCAACTTGGCTGTCTTCTGCCAATGTTTTCATTTCACGCAGTTTACCCTCAAGGGCAGCAATAGGCTGTTCGAAATCTAAAAGCATAGGTACGTCTCTAGTTTAGGTTACAAATTTAATAGATTCCGGCAATGCGCGTAACAGAACTTGAAAATTATACGAGTCCAAAAAATTAATTTATCTGTAAATGAATATGTTCGGTAAAATAGACGATAATATAGCAGTAAAAAGATACAAAGAGCTTGCACAATTAAAATTGTAAACATACCTTTGCATCACTTTAACGGAGAAAGTTAGAGCAGAGACAAAAGGTCTGGTAGTTCAGTTGGTTAGAATGCCGCCCTGTCACGGCGGAGGTCGCGGGTTCGAGTCCCGTCCAGACCGCAGGTAATACTGCGGTTTTTTGCAGGCATCGCAAATGGCAGTGCATATTGAAGTTTTTGGTCTGGTAGTTCAGTTGGTTAGAATGCCGCCCTGTCACGGCGGAGGTCGCGGGTTCGAGTCCCGTCCAGACCGCAGGTAATACTGCGGTTTTTGCAGGCATCGCAAATTGCGGTGCACATTGAAGTTTTTGGTCTGGTAGTTCAGTTGGTTAGAATGCCGCCCTGTCACGGCGGAGGTCGCGGGTTCGAGTCCCGTCCAGACCGCTCCTTTAAAAGGATCTGAGGTTTATACTTCAGATCCTTTTTCTGTTTATACTTGATCTGAAATTATAATTGCTGCTGGTAATTATAATAGAGCTGTTAACATCGCTTTACTTAGTCAGCTCTATTAAAAGCTGTATGCTGCTATTCATACTGTATTCTCTCGTGCTAAGTATAAAGACGGAATTAACTTTATACTTAACACCTGTGATTCTGTAAGAAAGGTTGAATTTAAAACAGGCTTTAAGGATTCAAAAGCAAATCAAGCACCTACCCCTCCTTTTTTGTTGTAAGCAACTATAAACATATTTTAACAAAAGCCCCAACACTCTTATTATATGAGAGTGATACTAACCAGTGTTTCAAATTTTTAGAAAAAAAAGAGGCTCAGTCGCTATTGCAACTGAGCCTCTTTTATGAAATTTTAAACGAATTAAGATTCGTGATGATTAAGTACACGGTGGCCACCTTCTACTAAGTAGCTGTCACGTTTAAACAACTCGACATCAGATCTCATCATATCTTTTACTAGCGCAGCTAAATCATACTGAGGTTCCCAGTTCAGCTTTGTTTTCGCCTTGGTAGCATCACCTATAAGTAAATCTACCTCAGTAGGTCTAAAGTAGTTCTCATCTACGCAAACTACTTCACGTCCTATTTCAACCTGATAATCAGGGTTGTTGCAAGCGCTAACGTAACCTTTCTCGTTGATTCCTTCGCCTCTGAACTCAATTGAAATGCCCATTTCAGAGAATGCCATTTTCACAAAATCACGCACAGTAGTCGTAACACCTGTCGCAATTACGTAATCCTCTGGCTCATCCTGCTGAAGGATTCTCCACATGGCTTCTACATAATCTTTGGCATGTCCCCAGTCACGCTTAGCATCTAAGTTACCTAAGTATAAACCGTCCTGCAATCCCATTGCAATGCGAGCAGCAGCACGGGTAATTTTTCTAGTTACGAAGGTTTCGCCTCTCAACGGAGACTCATGATTGAAAAGTATACCATTGCAAGCATACATGCCGTAAGCTTCACGATAGTTAATAGTAATCCAATAGCCGTATAATTTAGCAACAGCATATGGTGAGCGAGGATAGAACGGCGTAGTCTCAGACTGAGGAACAGCCTGCACTAAACCGTAAAGCTCAGAAGTCGACGCCTGGTAGATTCTAGTCTTTTCTGTAAGGCCAAGAATACGTATAGCTTCTAGAATACGCAAAGTGCCTAATCCATCTGCATTAGCAGTATACTCAGGAGAGTCAAAGCTCACTTTCACGTGACTCATTGCAGCCAGGTTATAAATTTCGTCTGGCTGCGTTTCCTGTATAATACGGATTATATTTGTAGAGTCAGTTAAGTCACCGTAGTGTAACTTAAAATTGATATTCTTCTCGTGTGGATCCTGATAAAGGTGATCTATACGTTCTGTGTTAATAAGAGAGCTGCGGCGCTTAATGCCATGCACTTTGTATCCTTTGCTAAGTAACAACTCAGCAAGATATGCACCGTCCTGACCGGTCACACCGGTTATAAGGGCTGTCTTCATTGGGTAAGGGTTAGTAAAATATAGATGAATTAATAGACGGAT
>NZ_JBHTLD010000247.1:0-6290 GCF_042678745.1 Pontibacter rugosus
TAAAAGCATCTAAAACAATTTCAATTAATTAAAAATCAACTGTTTACACACAATATCGATAACAAAATCAGTAACCGCTTCTAATATTCTTTTACAGCAAGTGCAATTTATTTAAAACATACTGCGTTCTCAGGGCAAATTACCGAATAAAGGTTAGACGGTAAGAATTGTTTCATCACATCAACTTTTAGCCCAATGAAACTGAGAAACAAGTTTATACCCGCCGTATTATTTTTTGGCGTGGTAGCACTTAGCTCGTGCGAAAAGCAAGAGCACGAATCAATGGACCCAGTAATGGAGCAGGGAGTAATCTCTCACATTCTGGCCGACTCTGCGGAAGTTACTTCTTACAACTTTGCAGGCAAACAGCTTAGCCAGATCAACCACTACAATGTAGAAACTGGTGATCTGGAGTCTTTCGAAAAGTATGAGCGAGACTCTAAAGGCAAGGTTGTTAAGAGCACGATGCATGGTGCAGGCACTCACGCCTTGCTTTCAGAGCAGGTGTACCACTACAATACCAACAACCGCCTCGTAAAAACAGAAATGTCTTACTACAATGGCAGCAAGGTAGAGTACCAGGGTTTTGCAACGTATGAATATGATGCAAAGAACTATCTGGAAAAGAAAACTGTGTTTGAAGGCACTGACAACGAGAAGGCTGCTGTAAAATCTTACACACTGTACGAGGTGCTTCCGAACGGAAATTATGCGCAGGAAAAGCAGTTTATCATTGATGATAAAAGCGATGCAAAGCTTTTCTCTACCACCACCTACTCGTATGACTCCAGCGTTAATCCATTTCATGAGCTAGCCGAGCCAGGCACAGCCAGTAGCCCGAACAACTTGGTAGCTGCTGTTACAGAAGTGCATAACAGCAAAAAAACATACAAGTATAACTACACTTATACGTATGATGAGCGTGGTTATCCTCTGACACAGGCGGTGGCATCACCAAACGGTAAAAACCAGACATACAAGTACCTTTACAGCAACTAAGCTAGTAGTAGCTACATAAAAACGGCTCCGGAGTATAACTCCGGAGCCGTTTTTTGTTCTACTGTTCTGCCGTCCGCTATTTACCAAGTATAAACATGTTGCCAGAATTGAGTATATTGGATGAAATCACTTGAAATATCATGGCTAAAACAAAAATAACAGTATTGAGCAATGGCTCGCTACGCGTAGACGGAGACTTTGAGGTAGTAGACAAGAACGGCAATAACTATGACCTGGGTGGCCGCACATTGGTATCGTTCTGCCGCTGCGGCCTCTCTAGCAACAAACCTTTCTGCGACGGATCTCATAAAGGTCATTTTGAGCATGAAGCCGAAGCCTTTGATCTTCCTCCTAAAAAATAAATACATTCTATGGCAGAGCGCCTGGTTACCATTGCTACTTTTAATGAGGCTACTGAAGCCCATATTGTAAAAGGCCGGCTTGAGTCGGAGGGCATACTTTGTTTTTTAGGAGATGAGCACATTATCGGTGCACAACCTTTTTACTCTGCTGCAGTAGGTGGCGTTAAGCTGCGGGTAACAGAACAGGACGTAGAAGAGGCCCAGGCTATACTTACGCGCATACGCCAGGGCGACAACCTCTTTGATTATGACACCATAGAAATGGCGCCTCCAATGCAGGAGCATGTGGAGGTACAAACGTGCCCGCATTGTGGGTCTGATAATATCAGCGAAGAAAAGTATAACAAGACGGTTTTCTCCATCAGCTATTTGTTTCTGGGGTTCCCGCTCCCCTTTCTCAGCCGCAAGTATACCTGCTATAACTGCGGCAAAACCTGGAAAGCGAAAAAATAAAAAGGGAGCCTGATTCGGCTCCCTTTTCTATGGCAGGCACTAAGCTTTAGGTATTTTCGGCAAAAGGAATAGGGAAACTTACCCACACATCATCTCCTGCCCTATCAATCGGCAGTTCATTTAAGCGGTTATAACGGCGAAGGTCTACCCAGCGGTGGCCTTCAAAGAACAAGGAGTAGCGGCGCTGGTATAGCATCTCATTTATCAATGCTTCTCTTGTAACTGGGCCAGTATAAGTTTGCAACCCATTTCCTGTGCGAATCACGTTTAACGCTCTCACTGCCTCGCCTAGGTCACCGGTTTGGATATTGGCTTCGGCGTAGATAAGTATAAGTTCTTCGTTTCGGATAATAGAAACGGGGTCTGTTCTGTTGGAGTGCACCACCACATCATATTGGCCAGTAAGCCCGCTCTGTGTAGCGGGTTCGTTACGCCTGGCTACTTTAGATGCTCTGTTGTCGTTTGGGGCTATGTCAGAAACAAAGCTGGGATGTGCTATACGAACCTCCCCTGCCGCATTCTGAGCTGTATAAAGCGGGTTTAACTGATCTCCTGATCCTGTTCCGAAAACATAGTATACGCCCACATCAAAAGGCAAATTCAAGCTAAAGAACGATTCAGGAAGTATGGTTAATGCCTCTGCATAGTTTTCGCGGTAAACAGCCACACGGGCAGCTAAACCACGGTTAAACTTTAAGAAGCCAGCAGGGCTGCTAAATGGCTCCGGGTCATCTGCATCAGTGGTGGTGGCATCATCAAACCCTGCCAACGGAAATGCAAAGCTATCACCTGCCTGTCTTAAATGTGCGGCGCCCTCATTCAATAGCTCGGATATTGCAGCAAGAGCCGTAGCCCGGTCTACAATAGGGCCGATGTTATCAGGATCATCTACGTTAATACGGATACCATTTTCATACATCATTGTCAGGTTCATCAGCAATTGGTGGGCTTTGATAGTTTTAGCAAACCCCAGGTAACCTTGCCGCTGTTCTTCTGAAATTAACTCTGTATTGCCTACAGCCTCTATCAGTATATTGGTGTTCTTCACTACGCGGTAGCGCGACGACCAGGGAGTAGTTGTATAAAACGTATTGTTATCCAGTGTTGCATTTGCTGCACCTAACAGGTCTGAGGTAAAGCGCGGATCAGCACCAGAGAAACGGTAATGCTCTCGCCCAATCACGCCTACGTTATCATAATACGTACCAATGCCGCCACGCATGCCTGACTCTGTACCTGCCACAAGATTGTTTAAGTCATCTACAGTAGCATTCTGCAATACAGATTCAATGGTAGGGTTATTAGGATCAGGAATATCATCCAGCTCACAGGAAGGCAGCACAATAGCTATTGCCAGAAGCGCCAGCAACGGCTTATATTTTAGTTGCTTTATATAGTTGTTCATAACGCTCATACTTAAGAATTAAAACCCGATAGAGAAATGAAAGAAGTAACGCCTCGACGAAGGGAACGGGGTTACATCCACACCTGTTGAAAGTCCATTCCCTCCAAAGTTGGATACTTCAGGGTCATAGCCATTGTAGTCGGTAAAAGTCAGGATATTGTTTGCCGATGCACCAATGCGTATTTGCCGCACAAGACCTCCGAAGGTACTCTTCAGCATGGTGACAGGTAAGCTATAATAAACACCTACTTCGCGCAACCGAAGGTAGGAAGCATCCTGCACAAAAGGCTCTGCAGACACGCCTACTAAATTAACCCGCTCGGCAGCGTTAGAAACACCATCTCCATTGTCATCATCGTCATAGTCAAACGAAGTACCACCAAGGTCTGTCAGCAATTGAGTAAGGTTGATGTTCTGCCCTCCTTTTTTCCAGTGCAGCAGAAAAGAGAACGTAAGGTTCTGCTTGATAGTAAAGAAGTTATGAAAGTTCATTTGAAAGTCAGGAGTTGCATCCCCTAATTTCACGACACCTTCCTCGCCTTTTATGCCTACTATCTGAGTGGCTGATTTACCTTCTTCTATAAAGAAAGTGCCCAATGTGTTACCGAAGGCACCAAGCGGAAAAGCTGGCACATTCAATTCAGTGATTTTTGATTCATTGGTCCAGTAGCTCAGCTTAGAGTCCCATTTGAATCCGGTTGTTTCTATGGGCACTGTGCTTAACGATAGCTCCACGCCCTTGTTCTGGAGTTCACCGGCATTCACTACCTGAGTGGTAAAACCAGAGGCTGGCGGTGTGTTTCTTATCAAAATAAGGTCCGACACTGTTTTGATATAATAAGTGGCTTCGAAGAGCACTCTGTTATTGAAAATACCTATATCAAAGCCTGTTTCAAACTCTTTCTGCCGCTCTTGTTTTATATCCTGGTTGCCTCGCTGGGTGGTAACTAGCAGGCCAGGGCTTCCGCCAATGTTAGAAGCTACAAGAGATGTAAACTTAGCCCCAAACGGAGGGAAACCACCTGCCTCACCGTAGGCAGCACGTAGTTTAACCATGTTAAATTTCTCGTCGCTCCACAGGTTAAAATTAGTCAGGTTCAAGGCTAAAGACACTTTCGGGAAAGCATTAAACTCGTTCACGTCTGAGTTGTTGGACGACTTGTCGAGCCGCAGACCTGCAGTGGCTATGATGCGGTCTCTCCAGTTTACCTCTTCCTGCATAAAGAAGCCTTTGTTACGCACTATTAGCTGTGTCTGCTCTACACTTACTGCACCAGCCTGATCCAGATTATCCTGTGTGCCGATTAGCTGAGTTGCCACGTTAAGCGTCAGGTCCTGGTTAAAGTTTTCTCTTGTGGCCCCGACAGTAGTGGTAAAAAAGAGCGTGTTATCTGCCAGGTTAAGGTTATTTACCAAGAAGGCTGCATAGTTGGTATTCAGGTTGTAGTTATTACCCTGGATAGATGCCCCACCTGTACCGTTTCCGTTTGCCTGAAACTGAAGCAGCCTTGGGAACAAGGCCCTGGTACGCAGGTTGTAAAAGTCCAGACCTGCTCTGATAACAAGTTTAGTGTTACTCTTTTCACTCTCCTGTAGATAAGAATTTAAGGTTAAGCCTCCTAAAAAACGGTCTGTGTTTTCCTCATTCGTCATCAGGTCTCTGGTCTGCAAAAAGTTTGATGCACCAAAAGGATTGTTTGGATACAGGCCTGCCTCGTTCGGGAACAGATCAACAAAACTGGGTGTGGAGGAAAGCGCTACACCAAAAGAAACGCCTTGGTTATCATTATTAGTTAAACCGCGCTTGGCAATAGAGTTGATATAATTTGAGCTAAGGCTAAAATCAAAACGTTTAGAAATGGTATGGTCGAGGTTAAAACGGAGAGATTTTTTCTCATAACCCGTATTCTTAACAATTCCCTCTTCATCCTGTAATAAACCACCGACAAAAAAACGCGTCTTTTCACTACCTCCGCTTACGTTAAGCCGTGTGCTGTACAACATACCCGTGTTACCATACAGCTCATTCTCATAGTCAATCAGGCGGCCAGCGTCTCGTGCAGCTATAAACGCAGGCACAGCGCTGGCACCGAATGAAGCCTCTACACGCTCCTCATTAAGTGTGCGCATCCCCAGCAGGTTAGCAGCCTTAGCAAATCCCACATCCTGCGATAGGTCGATGATGGTGTTACCGGCAGACCCACGTTTAGTAGTAATGATAACAACACCCGCAGAGGCTAAGGAGCCATAAATGGCAGCCGCTGAAGCACCTTTCAGGATCTCGATATTTTCTATGTCATCGGGGTTAAGGTCAGCAATACGGTTAGAGGCGTTATCCTGAGTTGATGTGCTTCCACCACCACTTGCTCCTGTTACAGCATTAAGGCCTGCTGAAATAGAGGAGTTATCCATAATGATACCATCCACCACATAGAGTGGCTGCGAGTTACCGAATATGGATGTGATACCTCTTAGCTTCATAGAGATACCGCCTCCTGGTGCTCCGGAATTAGATATAACGTTAGCCCCTACCAGCTTACCACTTATAGCCGCGTCCATTGTTTGTGGCGTTGTAATGCCGGTAATTTCACGCGTGTTAATTGTTGAGACAGCATTCGCTGCATTCGCCCGCTTCACAGTGGTAGCCAAACCGGTCACTACTACTTCGTTCAGGTTTGTTACGTTTTCCTTAAGCTGCACCTGCAGCACTTTTACTGAGGGGCTTACGTCATAAGTACGCGAGGTGTACCCCAGGAAAGAGAAAGTGAGTTTGCCTGTTGAGGTCGGTAGGGTGATAACATAATTGCCCTCAGCATCGGTGTTCGTACCAATTGTGGTACCGGGCACCACCACACTCACACCGGGCAGCGCCCGGCCGGAGCCAAAATCAGTTACAGTGCCTTGTACTGTTGTTTGCGCAGATAACGCAAAAGGCACCATAAAAAGCAGCAATAGCAGCAGCTTGTTAAGGTAATGTCTTTTCATAGAATAAGGGGGTTAAGGTGAAGAAAGAATTTAAACTATGATGGCATAGTTACCCCTGTGTCTACAGAAGGTAATTTAAGGTATGT
>NZ_JBHTLD010000248.1:0-6267 GCF_042678745.1 Pontibacter rugosus
ATCTTTATTGGCTAATACTCCGTAGAGGTACTAAATATTGTATAAGTATATTTTGAGACGCTCTCATGGTATATTTATTAATGTTATACTTAAACCATACAAGATGAAAAAGTTATTATTTGCAGGTGCTATCATTTTTGGATCAGTAGGTCTTTATTCGTGCGGAAACGAAGGAGCAACAACTGCTGAAACCGAAGGCACAGTAATTGACCAGGATACTGCGGTATCTGAACTTGAAGTTGAAAGAACTGTAATTGACACAGACACGACAACAGAGACTGAAACTATTGAAACTGAGAACCAGGTAAACTAGTAACCTATTGGCTTTGGCCAATAGCGTAGTTTTATAGGCATGGCAGAATGGCGTTATACGTTGATCTGCCATGCTTTTTTCTTACCACTCAGTTGTACTCTTGGTACAGCCGTGTAGTGTGTTAGCTATGTCACTATAAGGCGTATAACATGCGGATGCTAAATTCAGAATCCTTTTTCAGAAAATATCTCGTAAAGCGCTAAAATAGATATTTCACTACTTGATAGTTAGCTATGGAAAAAACAAATAATACAGAAGGAGCAATTTTCAAACAGATTTGTGCTGTAAACGAGGTAAACCCACAGGTAGTGGAGCGAGAAGCACAGGAAAAATGTGCTGATAGATTTCAGGAAAATAACAAAGAGGAAGTACTCATCTGGGCAGCTCTTGATTTGAAAGCCCGCACCCTTATAAGCAGCATACTCACTGAACCAATACCTGGTACCCATAAGCTTTATACTATAGATGGTGACCCCGCGGCACCAAGCTTTGTTATAAATGAAGACGCTATACACGAGTTTTACAACAAAACCGAAGCTGATCAGGTCATTGCTGTGCTAGGTCAGGTAAAAATGCCTATTCGTGCTTGATTTACCTCTACTATTATGCTTAGCCGGCCACAGGTTGTACTATATTTAAAAAGAATAACGACCTTTGGGGGCAATGCCAGTTACTCCTATGATTGCAGCTTTACCTGCGCTTCCAGTGAAGGAAGTTCTTCCTCAACTACTGTCGATTTTAGATAATAACAGCCGTGTTGTGCTTGTGGCACCTCCTGGTGCCGGTAAAACAACGCTTGTACCACTAGCCTTGCTCGAGTCAGGATGGAGACAAGATGGCAAGATACTGATGCTGGAGCCGCGCAGGCTGGCTGCCCGGGCAGCGGCACAACGCATGGCCGACTTACTGGGTGAGCCCGTAGGGCAAACAGTCGGCTACTGGATCAGGTTAGAACACGTAGCCACTAGTAAAACAAGAATAGAGGTAGTAACAGAGGGTATCCTGACACGCCTGATTCAGGATGACCCAGCGTTGGAAGGGATCTCAGCCATTATCTTTGATGAGTTTCATGAGCGAAGCTTGCAAGCCGACCTGGGCTTAACACTTGCGCTTGACGCACAGGCAGTTTTACGCCCGGACCTGCGCCTGCTCGTGATGAGTGCTACACTGGACGCAGCCTCAGTTGCAACCTGGCTGGATGCTCCAATTGTGCAAAGTGAGGGTAAGGTTTTTCCGGTTGTTACCCATTACCTGCCACTCGCAGAAGTAACGGGTATAGGTAACTATCCTGCCGAACGCTTAGCCAATCTGGTACCCAAGGCTGTGCGCAAAGCTTTAGCAGAAGATATCGAGGGCGATGTGCTTGTTTTTCTGCCAGGTATGGGTGAAATAAGACGTGTGGCCGAGCTTGTGGAAGGAAAACTGTCACCTGAAATAGATCTGCACCTGCTACACGGCGAATTGGCTCTTTCAAAACAATTAGCTGCCATTAAGCCTGCTCCAAAAGGCCGGCGGAAAGTGGTGCTTGCCACCAGCATAGCAGAAACCAGCTTAACGATAGAAGGCATCAAGACAGTTATAGACGGAGGATATGCCCGCGTGCCGCAATTTGTGCCTCGTACTGGTCTAACTACGTTGGCTACCGTAACAGTGTCGCAGGCTGCTGCTGATCAGCGCCGCGGAAGGGCCGGACGCCTGGGCCCCGGCACTTGCTACCGCCTTTGGTCTGCAGCAGACCAACTACAGCTCCCTGACAGGCACACTCCTGAAATTTGTGAAGCTGATTTAACGGGCCTTGTATTAGAACTTGCTATCTGGGGTATAAAAGATGCCTCACAACTAAAGTGGCTTAACACACCTCCTGCGGCAGCATTGGCGCTTGCCAAAGAACTACTGCTCCGCCTTCAGGCCATTGATACAGAAGGAAACCCGACAAAGCATGGAAAGGCATTAGCCGTCTTAGGCATGCACCCAAGACTGGGGCACATGGTTATGACCGGACACGCCTTAGGGTATAGCTCTACTGCATGTGCTTTGGCAGCCTTACTGGCAGATAGGGATATATTGAAACCAGTAGAATCCGGCAGAGGCAGCACCATGCCCGATCTGCACCTGCGGCTTGAGTTACTGGCAGGCAAGCGCCCCTTCACCCCTGGCTTTGTAAAAGATGAAAATGTGCTCCGAAAAGTGCGGGAACAGGCACAGCGTCTGCGCCAAAAGCTAAAAGTTTCTGAAGAGGCCATAGAGGCAGACGCTGTTGGCGTACTAACGGCTCTGGCATATCCAGACCGACTGGCGCAGCGGGAGGCTTCTGGCCGGGTGCGCCTTGTTACAGGGCAGCGAGCAGCTTTACCGACCGAGTTGATGGGCGAAGCTGCTTTCTATGCCGTTGCCCACCTCGACGTGAAGCACCAGCCCCGCATCCTGTTAGCGGCTCCAATCACTAAAGAAGAAATTCTCCTTCATTTTTCTGATCAACTGGAACAGGTACAGGAAGTAAAATGGGATAACAAAACAGAGCGCGTAGTAGCCAGGCAATATACTTCTTTAGGAGCCATGATTCTGGAAGAAACGGCACTACAAAAGCCAAACCAGGAACAGGTAGCGCAAGTACTCTTGCAGGTTTTGCAGGAAAGAGGCATTACCCGATTGCCCTGGTCTGAAGAGGCTTTACAAACACGCCACCGTATTGCATTCTTGCACCAGATAGATGCTGACAGATGGCCTGACACGTCAGCTATTGAACTCACTGCCACCATGGATACCTGGCTGCTGCCTCACCTTTTGGGCCTGCGTTCTTTAGAACAGGTTGCTAAGCTGAATTTGAACGAAATAGTATTGGCTGATTTTTCTTGGGAACAACGCCAGGAGCTTGATAAGCTCGCTCCGACACATCTGCAGGTGCCAAGCGGTTCTCGTATTGCCCTTGATTATTCTGATATAAGCACGCCAGTACTAGCTGTAAGACTACAGGAGGTTTTCGGGCTGCTGGATACACCCAGAATTGCAGGCGGAAAAGTGCCGCTCCTTATTCACCTGCTCTCCCCCGCCTCGCGCCCGGTACAGGTAACGCAAGACCTGCGTAGTTTTTGGAGCAATGGTTATTTTGATGTCCGTAAAGATTTGCGTGGCCGCTACCCTAAGCATCACTGGCCTGAAGATCCGCTTTCTGCTACGCCCACACGCGGCACAAAAAAGCGCCCGCAGTAGCTAAACTTTTATAGTAAATTTAAACACTTGCATACCTAGGCTTAGGTCAAGTATGAGCGCGAGGGTAAATGTGATGCAGCATCAACCAGCATGTGATTAGTATAAGTAGTTGCTCAGGTTTAAGCCAGTAATGAAATGGCCTCAAGTGTAGCCATAGGTTACGCTTGTTCCTCCAGTAAGTATCTAGCTAATACTATGGTGGCATAGCAACTATAGTGCAAGTATAAATCCTTCCTCACACAAACAAACAGGAATTAAAACTATCGAATAAAGGCTGAAATAGGTACCTTTTGCACTTAAACAAAAGACTACTATGAACAGGGTTGACAGGCTTTTCGGCATATTGATTTTACTGCAATCGAAGAAGTACGTAACAGCTGAAAAGATTGCAGAAAAGTTTGGAATAAGTGTACGTACAGTTTACCGGGACATGAAGGCGCTGGGAGAGCAGGGCGTGCCGGTGAGTTTTGAGCAGCCCAAAGGTTACTTTATTGTACAGGGCTATTTTCTGCCGCCTGTTTCCTTCACCTCCGAAGAAGCAAATGCCTTACTGCTAATGGAAACGCTGGTGTATGGCTTTGCCGATAGATCAATCCAAAACCACTACTCTGATGCGCTTAATAAAGTGAGAGGAGTACTTCGGAATCAGCAGCGGGAAAAGCTAGAGCTCCTGCAAAGCAATATCCGTCTTCAGATACCGGCCTGTTTTGATACCAGTTATGAGTACCTTTCTGTGCTGCAAGACGCTATTTCAGTTAAAACTCTGATAGAACTAGATTACAAAAGCAGCAAAGAAGAAATCAGTAAACGACAGGTTGAGCCAATCGGTCTAATATTCTATGCATTCAGCTGGCATTTGATTGCCTGGTGCCACCTGCGGCAGGACTACCGCGACTTTAGAGTATCCCGCATTTTAAAGATCAAAAACCTGGCTGCTCCTTTTTCAAAACAAGACCATATGCTGCTAAACGATTATATGAAAACCCTGCCCGTTCCTTATTAGCCATATTTGAAAAATAATTTCAAAGATTAAAAGTAGACTGCCATAGGGTTGTCAGTGGTGCCTGTTTTCTTTGTCTTAAACTAAAAGATAAAACTATGAACACACTACAGACCACGGACATTATCCAATTGCTGCAGCAAGAGTTGGAGCAGGAAGCTGCTACAACGCGTAAAATGCTGGAGCGCGTGCCAGATGATAAGTATAGCTGGCAGCCGCATGAAAAGAGCATGACCATAAAGCAATTGGCAACACATGTGGCTGAGCTCCCCTCCTGGATTTCTTTGGGGCTGACAACTGATGAACTGAACTTTGCTACAGTACCGTATCAGCCTGCAGACATCAATAACACAAGAGACCTGCTAACGTATTTTGAAAAATCCCTGGAAGAAGGTCAGGAAGGATTGAAAAATGCGACTGAGGAGCAGTTAACACAGCCTTGGGTGCTGCGTGATGGAGACCAGGTATTCACCTCTACCACCAAGTATGGCATCATACGCATTTCGATGAGCCAAATCATTCACCACCGGGCACAGTTAGGAGTGTACCTTCGCCTGTTAAACATTCCGATTCCGGGCAGCTACGGCCCTAGTGCCGATGAGCAATAATCTAAAACCAGCACAGGCTGCAACTTATGGTTGCAGCCTGTGCTGGTTTTAAAGATGATGTATGGCAGGTTAACCTGCTGAAGCAGAAAGCTTATTTCTTTAACTTATCGGCAAATACCTTTCTGAACTTCTCTACTTTCGGCCGCACTACAAAGCTGCAATACGGCTGGTGGCCGTTGTTCAGGAAGTAATCCTGATGATAGTTCTCTGCCGGATAATAAGTAGGAAGCGGCTCTATTGTCGTCACAATAGGATCCTCGAAAGAGCCAGAAGCCGCTAGCTCCTGCTTATACTTCTCTGCCAGCTGCCTCTGCTCATCGTTATGATAAAAAATAACGGAACGGTATTGCGTTCCCACATCATTTCCCTGCCTGTTCAGGGTTGTAGGATCATGCGTTTTCCAGAAAACCTCTAAGAGCTCTTCAAAGGAAATTTTAGTCGGATCATACGTAATGCGTAATACTTCTGCGTGCCCTGTGGTACCGGAGCACACCTGCTTGTAAGTAGGGTTATCTACATGACCACCTGCATAGCCAGATTCTACCTTCTCTACTCCCTCTAGTTGCTGAAACACTGCCTCTGTACACCAAAAGCATCCGTTTCCAAAAGTTGCTGATTCCATATGTATGTTTTGCAAGGCTTAACTGCCTTGAATGGTTAAATTACATTTCTACTAACAAATCTGTATACTTAGTTTCGATAGCAGCAGTTTACAAACTATAACCCGGAACCTGTATACTTGTTTAGGAAAGTATGATGATCTGTTTATCAGATACAGCAACTATACTTGAAATTGCTACAATAGCTAAGCAGGCGAAACCTGTAAACTTCAGTTACTTTCTCTTCAATTTAGTGAGTGAGCTATCTATACTTCAAAACCCGCTAGCCCCACCTGCCGTATCTTTTGGAAAGACGCCTGCTGAAAAACATAATTTCACTGTAGCTACATTATTTTTAGTGAAAGATTTGGAATTTTAAAACTCAGCAGCCACCTTTGCAAACGTAAAGTCAATATACTTACCTACACAGAGTATTTGATTTATAAAGAAGAAGGGAGAGAACAGGCTCTATGAACTTCTAGCAACCAGTTATAAACCAGGTGCTAATTCCTGCCTAAATATTTTAGGGGATATAAA
>NZ_JBHTLD010000249.1:0-6244 GCF_042678745.1 Pontibacter rugosus
AATTAAAATAAAATGGTTCTTGATAAACTCACTAATGCCGCTCGCTATACTTCTATGCACCCGCTTTTTGAGAAAGCATTCCGCTACCTGCAGGAGACTGACCTGATGAACGTACCTACTGGTGTGCACGAAATAGAAGGTAAAGACCTATTTGCAATCATATCCGAAGCAAAAGGAAACCCAAAGCAGAAGGCCAAGCTAGAGGTGCACCGCAAGTACATCGACATACAATATGTGATATCCGGCACTGACCACATGGGCTGGAAAGACCTTGCCCAGTGCAGCCAGCCAAACGACCCATACACTGAAGAACGTGACGCCGCCTTTTTCCCTGATAAAACCAGCAACTGGTTTGATGTGCCTGCCGGTTCATATACCATTTTCTACCCAGATGACGCTCACGCAGCTATGGCTACGGAAGAGGTATTACGCAAGGTGGTGCTGAAGATTGCGGTGAGGTAGATAGTTAGTGTATGCATCAGGCATGTTTTAAACTTCAGTATTTACAGCATTAAGCTTAATGAATGATTTGATGAAACCAATTATTAAGCCTCAAGAACTCATCTGTTTGCTACAGCAACAGAAGGACGTGGTGCTAATTGATGCCAGAACAGGACCTGGTGCCAGGCAAAAGTATGAAGCAGAACATCTGGCAGGTGCGCTGTACGTGGACTTGGAAAAAGATCTGGCGCATAAGCGTTCTGATCCGTCAGATGGCGGCCGACACCCGCTACCAACCATTGCAAGCTTTGCTCAGCTTTTAGGAATACTTGGTATTCACCCGGAAAGCCATGTGGTGGTGTACGATGATAAGAATGGCGCTAACGCTGCAGCTCGTTTCTGGTGGATGCTACGGGCTATTGGCCACAGCAATGTGCAGGTGCTGGAAGGAGGATATATTGCTGCCCATGCCGCAGATGTACCTGTTAGCTCCGGAGCAGAAACTGCTGCTGCAGTTGCTCCTTATAGCTACAGTAACTGGAAGCTGCCAACTGCAAGTATAACTAAAGTAGCAGAGGCCTTACAGGAGCAATCACAGCTGGTAATAGATGTTCGCGACCCGGAACGGTTCCGAGGCGAGACTGAACCTATTGATTTAGTAGCAGGCCATATTCCGGGAGCCATCAATGTGCCCTTTAACTCTAACCTGGATAGTAGCGGCTCCTTTTTAGCACCCGAAGTGCTACACGCAAAGTATAAAGAATTGCTCGGTAACCGCATAGCAGAAGATATAGTAGTGCATTGTGGCTCTGGCGTAACAGCTTGTCATACGTTGTTAGCAATGAACTATGCAGGTTTAGGTATACCGCAGCTCTACGTTGGCTCCTGGAGTGAGTGGTCTAGAAGCGGAAGGCCTATTGCTACTGAAGGTTAAATAATATTTGGAAAGAAATGGCTACAGTATGTTACTTAATGCACCTTCTTTTGCAGCTGCGCCACGCCTAAGGTCTTTAAGAGCTTTCAATCGCTAAAATCCCCTGCATATGAAAAACAAACTCCTGTACCTGAGCTTGATGCTCATACTTGCAACAGCAATATCATGCAAAGAGGAAGCTAAAGAAGATATCACTGCCAAAAACAAATTAGAAAGTCTAGCACAAAAGGTATTGGCAGACTCTATAGCCCGAACTTTCAGCCTGGATACTTTGACAAGCTACACTTGGGATAAAGTATACATTCTAACTCCTTATTCGCAGTTGGATAAGGCGGAAGATGTTGCCAAGGCCGATTTAAGCCAACTTGGTAAAACAGGCATTGAGTCTGTTGATTGGAAAAATGTTATAGCCTTTATCAGCAATGGAGAACTTGTAAGCTATATAGATTTGCCAAGTCATTTGAACGACTTCTCCTACCTGTCCGATTCTGCGATGCTTCAACACTATGGGAAAACTGAGTATAAGATGTTCAAGAAAGAAGGTCGGGCTGTGGTTGAGAAAATCAAGGATTGACTTAATCAAATCCAGCCTTACGCGCAGCGAAGCATGAAGTGCACCCTTGCAAAGCGCCTCATATAATGTAAACTTGCGGGCTGTTTCATCTGCTCCACATAATGAGTAACTTCAAAAACTCCCTCGTGCTCGTTTGGTCTGCCGTAAAAGGCAAAGAGCAGGACTATACCACCCTTGGCATCAAACAAAGTATAATACTGCTGGCTATCCCCATGATTTTGGAGATGCTGATGGAGTCGCTGTTTGCCATTGTAGATATCTTCTTTGTAGGTAGGTAGGTTAGGTTCTGATGCACTTGCCACCGTGGGTCTGACGGAATCTATCTTGATGATAATTTATGCCGTGGGCATGGGCATCAGCATTGCGGCAACGGCTATGGTGTCGCGGCGGGTTGGGGAAAAGAACTTTGAGGAAGCTGGCAGTATCACACTTCAGCTAATAGTTACAGGCGTGGTTCTGGCCCTGCTGATGGGCGGTGTGGCAACTTATTTTGGTGCAGATACATTAGCTTTGATGGGTGCCACACCTGCCATTATCGCTACTGGCACTACCTACGCGCAGATTACCTTTGCTGGTAATATTGCCATTATCATGCTCTTCCTGATAAACGGAGCCTTTCGTAGTGCTGGGCAGCCACACCTGGCTATGTGCGCGCTCTGGCTTTCAAACGGAGCAAACAATATCCTAGACCCGCTCCTGATTTTCGGAATTGGTAGTATAGAGGGGCTGGAGGGCGCTGCCTGGGCTACCACAACAGGATGAAGCTTAGGTATAATTTACCAGCTTTACCACCTCTTCAACGGAAAAAATTTGCTTAAAATAGGTCGTAAGAATTTAAGCATCAGCTTTACCATCATCGGCCGCATACTAAAACCTTCGGTAGTGCTTTAGAAAGTATGATGGTAAAAATAGCTGACGGTTATGTTCATGGCATACATGTGATTTTCTTCTTTGTTTGAGAAGCAGGTTGCCTTCCGGTTCATTCTCCTATTTCCGAGCCTAAGGGCCGTATTGACGCCCTCAATGGCTTTTGTCAGCTTCTTGCCCACCAGGTGTTTGTCGTAGGGCAGCACCTTGGCAAACGCTTTCCATCTGTCGGTGCAGAACTAGTCCACCTGCAGGCCCCGAGCTTCCGGTACAGCTTTCCCATGGTCGCAGCGCTCCTCGAGCCGCAGACCAGGGCCACAACCTCCCTGCTTTCAAGGCATTAGGCGTACAAAACCAGCGCTTACGCGTCTTGCTGCCCACAAAGCTTCACAGTTCGTCCAGCTGCAGCCGCTTTACTCCTTTAGGACCCTAAATACCTGAGTAGTCCCTTCGGTAGTAATCTCCAGCAGGTAGAGGCCCAATGCCAGGTCGGACAATCCGCCCAGGACCACTTTACCATCTCTCGCCTCCAACTGTCTACAGTATAGATTCTTGCCCTGAAGGTCGTACAGGCGGACCTGAGCTGTTTCCACAGACTTGTCTACGCCTACCGTCAGCTCCCTGGTGAAGGGGTTAGGGAAAACTGACATCTTCAGCCCGTCTATTTCGCCCTTCCTACTCACCGCAATCACCTTGCTGTATTCAGACTTTCCGTCCAGATCTACCTGCCTCAGCCGGTAGTATAGCGTATGGCCCTGCACCGGCAGGGCACTGTCAGTGTAGCTATATTGCAATGGAATGCTGCTGTTGCCGGCAGCGGCCAGCTCTGCTACGCTATGGAAGTCACGGCCATCGAGACCACGCTCCACAACGAAAGATTCAGTGTCCTTCTCAGAGGCGGTAGCCCACCTTAGCTCAGTCCCCGTATCGGTAGCCTTGCCGTTAAAGTGCAGCCAGGTTACCGGAAGCGGGGTTATCTCATCGGCGACTGTCCAAAGGGAGGTGGAGTTGGTCTGTACTGTAACGCTTCGCACATTACCGTTGGTAGTGATGGGTTTCAAGCCTTCTACCCGTATCCAGGTTAATCCATCGTCTTCGCTTTTCCAGACCTGAGCCTGGTTGCCGGGGAAAGTCAGGCCATTGTCTTCTTCTGTAAACCAGCTTAACGTGAGGGCAATGGTTTTACGGTCTGGTTTGAATTCAGACTCTATACTCCAGTTACGGTTGATGCCCTGTAAACTGGGCGAGTTGGGGTTTGAAATATAGCTGCCCGGACCTGTATGGCGGATGACTGTTACATTGCCCCAGTTACCGCCATCAGTGTTATCAAAACTAATGCCTATATTCCCGAAGCTGCTGGATGCTGTTACGGTAGTAACCTGAACCGTCTTCGCCAGCGCGCCCTCATACATCTTATCAGGTGTTTCAGAAATGGCGCCTTCCAGGTTCAGGGTTTTGCCGGCAGCGGCCGTCAGGTTTCCATCCGTAATGGTTACATTTCCGGTAACGGTAAGATTATCCAATTGCGTTACGCCAGCGGGGTTGTTGACTGTTAGGTTGTGAACCGTAGTGCCGGAAATCTGCTGCACGCTGGTGCCGTTCAACTCTAAGGCGCCAGTACCGGTATATAGAGCCGGACTGCCGAGTTGCCAGTTTTCTGAGACCTGGATGGTCCCGTTGTTATCTACGGAAGGCACGGCGGCCCCGCTGACGCTGTTCACGAAACTGCCTTTCACGGTAAGCACCGCCCCGCCGGATACAAAGATGGAGGCACCGTTATTCGTGATGACCTGGGCCTGCCCCTCAAAGCCAAGCCAACCCAGGCATACGGGGAAAAGCAACGCTGCTTTCATTCCTTTTAAAAATCGCATAAGCTGGTTGCCTGTTAGATATGGATGCAACTATTTCTTCGCTTGAACACCTACCTGTAGTTTACCTGAGAACCTAGTCAGCTGCTCCTGCAGGTGTTGCAAATCTGCATCAGTTTTCTCGGCTTTGGCCTGTAGCGCAGCATTCTGAAGAAGTAGCAGCTCTATCTGCTTTTGCTGTTCCGTTGTTCTTTTCTCCAGTGCCTGGATGGCTACCATATTCACTCCATCAATGTCGACGGTGTTAATGGTGGTGTCTCGGCCGATGCCGTCGAGACGGAAGGCGGCGTAAAAGTCCTGGGCCATGGGGCCTATGTGGCGTTCATTTGCGGTCTGAGACTTGTAGTTCCACTCGGTGATGGGCAGGGCTGCCACTTTAAGCAGCACCTACTCAGCGTCTATGGGGCGGAAGTTCTCTTTGCGGGTGCTGTCTGAAACAGAGCTCCAGGAACCGCCCCCCGCAGATACTTCTACGCCAGATGTAGCATTTGAATTGGTCAATAGCCTATAACCAGCAGTAAAGCGCATTATCATCTGATTATTGGCAGTTGCTTTAGTAACAATTTCAGTATAATTATGGTCGCCAATGACTACTGAGCCTTGCCTATTATCTGTAGATACCCATGAACCAATGGCAGTGCTAAAATACCCGGAAGCTTCTGTCCGAGTACCTAATGCAAACGAATGATTACCTGTAGCTCTTGTTCCGTAACCCAAAGCAATGGCATGAATGCCCGAAGCTTCTGTATCAAAGCCCGATGCGAACGAATTATCACCGGAAGCTCTTGTTTCTTGTCCCAAAGCAATGGCATATCTACCCGAAGCCAGGACGTCAGAGCCCATGCCTACCGAATGAGGGCCCACGTTCGTCCCATCCCACTGGTCGCCGCTTACCTGGCCCACCCTGAAAGCGGCTCTTTCCGGCGACCAGAGCAACCTGGTGCCAGGGCCTGCTATTGTATTGAAATCGCTATCATGCTTGAATGTTCCGGTAGAAAGGATACCGGCGCCAGTATGTTCTTCCAACCCCGCATAAACGGCAGCATTCCGTTTGGTGCCTATGTTCACCTTGCCGTCAGAATCTACCCGTAAGCCGGTAGTGCCTATAGCCGCAGCAGGAGTTGTTTGCCCCACCAGCACTTTATCGGACAGGTTCAGGTTTTGAGTGGCCGTGTGGTCGCCTAAATTATCGCCACTAGGGCTCAGAGACGTCCAGCCGCCCGGGCTAACATAGTACCAGAAGCCAACCGAAGAACCATCGGTCTGGAAAACCATTAGGCCGGTAGCTGGGCTGGCAATAGCCTGGCGCTGCACCTCAGTAAGGCGCGGAATGAGCAAACCTTTATCAGTAGCAGAAATGTCCAGCATGGCGCTGGGGTCCGGCGAAGCGGCAGGACTGGTTCCTATGCGCACACCGGTAGATTGACCTAAGGTTTCGGGGCCATACCCCAGCGCAAAAGTTACCAGTAGCATACTAAACAGGGCGCTGACCTTGCCAGGGTTGATGGAGGGAAGATGTCTGATCATATATTTTTAAACTTATAAGAACCTACTATAAAA
>NZ_JBHTLD010000250.1:0-6229 GCF_042678745.1 Pontibacter rugosus
AAGAAAGATGTAATAATATTAAGCCTTTCTCAGAACTAGGATTGTATTTTGACCAATTGCAGCTTCAGACGAGCCTCAACTAAAATTGCACTATACAAAAGCCGGTGCAGGCAAGACCTGTAGTGGAATGTGCTGATGCGGCAGTTGGGCTATACTTATGGCTTGTGCTGCTTTAATTGCCGAAGGATAATCTCTGTGAGAAAGCTGCCGCTATATGGTCCGAAAAAGTTCATGCTTCTGGTTTCATACTCATCCAGGTCATAATACTTATCTGGTGTAATGTAGCCGATGTAGCCCCCGTTAAAGCTGGTGACAATGGCCTTTAGCCCCTGTGTGTCTGCCTGCTGTTCGATCTGCTTTACAAATTCGCCGGAGTAATCAGCGGGTGCTCCTAAGAAAACGAGGTCACCCAGTTGCAGGCTGGTAACATAAGCGGGGTGCTCGCCAAAAATGAAGTTGAACAGATAGGGTGCCAGCCGCAGGTCTTTTGAGATGCGCATGTTCGGCTTTGGAAGTTCCAGAGGTGTACGGCTGTAACCCAGTGTATGCACATAAGCCGTGTGAACGTGAAGGAGGTCTTCACGCAGCAGTTTTGCCAAGCGTCCGCCTACAACCTTAGTGCTCTCGTAGGTATCGCCTTCAAAATAAATGGCGCTATGGCTACCTACAGCTCCGGCCGAAAAAGAAGCAAAGTTAAACCGTGTCTCCAGCGTGTCTACCAACACGCCAGGATAGTCGCGGGAAAGGGTAGGCACCATAGAGGGGAGTATGGTGGGGTGTGCGGCAAAAGCAGAAAGTATAGCAATGGTACCGTCTTTACGCTCGAACTTAATGAATCGGAGTTGGGTATCACGGTTATGCCGGTCTCCATAGTAAGGATTGTCGGAATCGTCGAGAAGGCGGTTGCGCACTAGGCTGGCTGCACTAGTGCTGCCATAGCCAAGCTTGGTCGGCTGCAAGTGTGCGTGTGCCTGCTGCATGCTCTCTATAATCTGCTGCACCAGTCGCTCAACCAGGTCTTCGCTATACTTGCCGGACATAAGTTTGATGCCGATATTCTTGCCCCAGCCGCCAAAACTGGTGTGGCTGTGGGTGGCGGTAAGGTATACCTGCTCTGGTTGCAGCCCTAATCTGGGATATTCTTTTTCCAATTGCTGTAGTACCTCCATCGGCACAATCAGCATATCCAGCGCTATGTAATAAGCCTGGGTTTTGCCATTGCTGAAGGCAAAAGTACGCACCCAGGCAGAGTCGTGAACTGCTTCATACGTCATGCCCATGCGCTTGCCATACCCGGCCAGTGGCGTGCCAGCAGGTGGCGTTATGTTGATTTTAGACCATCCCACCTGTACTGTATCGCCTTGCGTAACCACTACCGGATGCTGTTTTAAGTCGCTTATAGTTTCCTTGTAATAAGCTGCCTGCTGGTACGGCGTACGGTCTATGGGGCGCACCACACATGCTGTGAGCAGCAGCACAAAAAGCACAAAAAGGAAAGTATAGCGGCGAGTGATTTTCACGAAAAGATTCTCAAACAGTAGTGATGTAAGCAGCAGCTGGTTCAGCATTAGCTCTAGAGTACATCCTCAAACATCTTGCCCAAAGTATACCAGACACTTATATTACACGGGCCTGCGCTTAAAACCAGCTGGCAAAGGTAGTGAAAATGCTTCTGTTAAAATACCATCAGTGTACTGCCAGGACTCAAAGGTATCTATGCCCAAGCTGTTTTATACTTTCAGAATAAGCCTTTTCATCTCAAAATGTTTTCAGGTTAAGCAATAAGGCTTAAATTTGATGCTTCTAGTACTTTGTAACAAGCCAAGGCAGTTGGAGGAGGATGAACGGTTTTGCCTTTTTGCATCAGCATCTCACTTCCCGCCTTTTATAAGAGCCACTCAGTTCACGACTATTGTCTTACATCAATATATGGAACCTAATTTAGATCACCTTTTAAAGATTGCCAAAGAGCTTTCAGTTACCATTAAGCAGGTGGAAGCTACTGCCACCCTTTTAGATGAGGGCGCTACCGTACCTTTTATCTCCCGTTATCGCAAAGAAGTTACTGGCTCGCTTGACGAAGTTCAGATTGCAGCCATCCGTGACCGCATGGAGCAGCTTCGTGAGCTGGACAAGCGCCGCGAGAGCATTCTGAAATCTATACGTGATCAGGAGAAACTGACGCCGGAACTGGAAGCCCGGATCATGGAAGCCGAGACAATGGCTGTGCTGGAGGATATCTACCTGCCTTACAAGCCAAAGCGCCGCACCAGAGCTACTATTGCCCGTGAGAAGGGGCTGGAGCCACTGGCTGAGCGCTTGTTTACACAAGAGAATTTCGATGTAGATGCCGAGGCATCCAACTTTATCTCCGAAGAAAAGGAAGTAAAGGATACTGCCGAAGCGCTGGCCGGAGCGCGTGATATCATGGCTGAATGGATGAACGAGAACGCAGAGGCTCGTGCTACCATGCGTAAGCTGTTTGAGAAACAGGGCGTGTTTAAAAGCCGCGTGATGATGGGCAAGGAAGAAGAAGGGCAGAAGTTTAAAGATTACTTTGAGTGGGAAGAGCCGATTGAGAAAGCGCCATCGCACCGTATCTTGGCCATGCGCCGTGGCGAAACTGAAATGGTGCTGATGCTGACAGCACAGCCTGACGATGAAGCTGCTGTTGCTAAACTGGAGGATATGTTTGTGCAGGGTAATAATGCTGCCTCAGAGCAAGTACGCCTGGCTGCCAAAGATTGCTACAAGCGCCTGCTGAAACTAAGTATGGAAACAGAAGTGCGCCTGAGCTCTAAAAAGCGTGCTGACGAAGAAGCTATCCGTGTATTTGCCGATAACCTGCGCCAACTGCTGCTGTCTTCGCCGCTAGGGCAGAAAACGGTGCTGGCCCTGGACCCAGGCTTTAGAACAGGTTGTAAACTGGTGGTGCTGGATAAACAGGGCAAGCTGCTGCACAACGAAACCATCTACCCACACACCGGCCAGGGCAAAGCCATGGATGCCGCACAAAACGTGAAGTACCTGGTAGATAGATTTGAAGTGGAGGCCATTGCCATCGGTAACGGTACGGCCAGCCGCGAGACCGAAGCTTTTGTAAAGGGCCTGAACCTGCCTAACACGGTGCAGACACTGATGGTAAACGAAAGTGGTGCCTCTATATATTCTGCCTCTGACGTGGCTCGTGAGGAATTCCCGGAGCAGGATGTAACGGTGCGTGGTGCCGTTTCTATTGGACGCCGCCTGATGGACCCATTGGCGGAGTTGGTAAAGATCGACCCGAAAAGCATTGGCGTAGGCCAGTACCAACACGATGTAGATCAGTCTGCTCTCAAGCATTCTCTTGATGATGTTGTGATGAGTTGTGTAAACGCCGTGGGCGTGGAAGTGAACACAGCCAGCAAGCAGCTGCTAACTTATGTTTCTGGCCTCGGTCCTGCTTTGGCGCAGAACATTGTGGAGTACCGTAACCAGAACGGCCCTTTTAAAACCCGCACAGAACTAAAGAAAGTTGCCCGCTTAGGCGATAAGGCTTTTGAGCAGGCGGCAGGCTTCCTACGCATCCGCGATGCCAAGAACCCGCTGGATGCCTCAGCTGTGCACCCGGAAAGCTACCCGATTGTAGAGCAGATGGCCAAAGACCTGGGCGTAACAGTACAGGACCTGATCAAGAGCGATGAGCTGCGCAAAAAAATCAACCTGAAAAACTATGTAACTGACACTGTTGGTTTGCCTACGTTACAGGACATAGTAAGCGAATTAGCCAAGCCCGGCCGTGACCCTCGTGAGAACTTTGAAGCGTTCAGTTTTACAGAAGGCGTGAACGAGATGAAGGATTTGCGTGCAGGTATGAAGTTGCCAGGCATTGTAACGAACATCACTGCTTTTGGTGCCTTTGTTGATATAGGTGTACATCAGGATGGCTTGGTGCACGTAAGCCACCTATCTGACCGCTTTGTAAGCAATCCGAATGAGGTTGTGAAGGTAGGGCAGAAGGTAGAGGTAACGGTGCTGGAGGTAGATGAAAGCCGCAAGCGTATCTCCCTAAGTATGAAAGGTGATCCTGCGGCGGCAAAACCAGCCGGAGGAGGTAGTCGTCCTGGCAACAGCAGTTCCAAAGGTGGCCGCAAAGAGCGTGAAGAAGAGCCTATGGATGATTTTCAGGCAAAGCTTGCCAAACTGAAAGGCATGTTTAAGTAATAAAGCAAGCAAGTCAAAGTATAGCTTAAGGCTTGTGCTTTGGCTGTACATAAATTAAAAAGGCACCTCATGTAGAGGTGCCTTTTTAATTGTATATCAGGAGCATACACGCATGTGGTTCTGCCTGTATTTCATAATTAGATATATAGAATAAATAATGTATTTGATTTCAGAATATCGGGCAACATTAGTACCTTACTCACATGAAAAACAAGCTTATAGTAACCGCAGCAGCAGTCTTAGGACTGGCTTTCGCAGCCGAGGCGCAAACAATTACTGTTGGCCCACGTGTTGGAGCTACATTCTCAGAAGTTAATTATTCTGGCGATGGGGCAGATATGTTAAATGATCAACTAAAGTCTAAGACAGGGGTACAATTTGGAGCTGTTGCCAATGTAATGGTGAACGATCTGTTTTCTGTTCAGCCGGAACTGCTTTATGTCCAGAAAGGCGTTAAAGTAAATTTCGGAGGCTTAAGTACAGAACTACAATCTAGTTACCTGGAACTTCCTGTCTTGGCCAAAGTATCCTTTGGTTCCGAACAGATCAAAGGATTTGTGACAGCAGGCCCTTCCGTAGGCTACTGGTTAAGTGGCAAGATCAAACAGAAGTATGATGGCGAGTCAGAAGAGGATGATTATGATTTTACGGATGATGACAATAGAACTGAAATAGGTGCTAATTTTGGAGTAGGCGCTGCCTATAAAGTTGGTACAGGGTATCTCAACCTTGATCTACGCTATGGTCTGGGCCTATCAAACCTGTATAACGATGGTGAAGAAAAAGTTAAAAACCGTGTATTAGGTGTGTCTCTGGCTTACCTGTTCAGCCTGTAGTACTTATACACTATCTTTTGAGGCGGCTCCTGCACTAGCGGGAGCCGCTGTTTTATTAGCACGGTAGAGTAACTTTGGTTTAGGTTGAAAGCTGCGTTTTCATTGATAATTGTATCTGTGGCTATGCTCTCTCCTGCTAGGGCACAGCCTCAAAAGTTTGCGCACACCTCACTCTACACTGAATAAACTTCAAATTCACTAGGTACTCCATGATTAATGGTTATATTAGATAAAGAATATACTAAGGAAAAGCCAATGTCCACGCAACTCATCAGAAGACATGCATTTCCAAACTAAAGCGCCTTCGCATATAAGGCTAATAACCGGAATAGTTCCTTATATACAATAGTTGGCATTAACCTAAATCATGAATTGAAAAAGATAGTTGTATCTACCTTCCTGCTTATATCTTCTTTAACTATGGCTAATGCACAGAGCAGTAGTTCTCGCCCTTTATCAGAGCTTATAAACAAAGAAGATTCGGGATGGATTTTAGTGCAGGACTGGTTAAAAGAAGCGAGTAACAGAGTAGAAGTTCTGCCTAAACAACAGCAGCAGGCAGAGAACGCTCTTTTACACTTACAAGTCACTACCCGCTCACCGATGGGAGCAATAGTTTATGAATCTGGCGGAATACTGGTTGATGATGGTTGGATACGCATTTTAGGTTCAGGTTCTGAGAAGCTTAACAGGAGCATCATGGAGTGGAACAGGGGAAAGTCTTTTAAAAGTGAAGGAGAACAACTCTCATTTCTTTTGGTAGCTGATGATGTGCTTGGTGGTTTCTTTGCCATCAATGCAGGCGCATTCGGGCATGAAGAGATTGGTAAGGTATTCTACTTTTCGCCTGACAATCTGGAGTGGGAGTCATTAGGAATAGGTTACTCTGATTTTATATCCTTTTGTTTTGCAGGTGACATCGACAAATTTTATGAAGGACTTAGGTGGACAAACTTGAGAGAAGAAGTAAAACACGTTGATGGAAAGAAAGGCATCCATTGCTTCCCTTTTCTTTGGACAGCAGAAGGTAAGGATTTGAATAAGGTAAGTAGAAGGGCTGTGCCAATGCAAGAGCTTTGGAATCTATACATGGAACAGAAGTAATAAAAAGGCACATGCCAACAAGGTATAGAAGGCACACTTCGGCTACGCCTCGTTCGCCTTCTATACAAGCCGTTATGCTTAGTTAG
>NZ_JBHTLD010000251.1:0-6174 GCF_042678745.1 Pontibacter rugosus
CCACGTAAAATTGGCTAAAACAAAAAGCCGCCGCTCCAGTGCAGGAGCGGCGGCTTTTACTAATTTATATTTGTACAGTTTACACCAGTATACGAACTGGGTTCTCTAACAAATTCTTGAATGTTTGCAGGAAGGCAGATCCTACGGCTCCGTCTACTACGCGGTGATCGCAAGATAGGGTAACTTTCATCACGTTTCCGATCTGGATATTGCCGTTCTTCACTACAGGAGTTTGCTTGATACCGCCCACTGCCATGATGCAGGCATCTGGTGGGTTGATGATAGCAGTAAACTCTTCGATACCGAACATACCCAGGTTAGAGATAGTGAAGGTGTTTCCTTCCCAATCAGACGGTTGAAGCTTCTTAGTCTTAGCTTTGCCTCCCAGGTCCTTCACCTCAGCAGAGATAGCTGACAGAGACTTGAAGTCAGCGTTGCGCACAACCGGCACCAGCAGGCCTTCTTCTACCGCTACAGCTACACCAATGTTGATGTGCTTGTTGTAACGGATCTTATCACCTAACCAGGATGAGTTAACAGCCGGGTGCTGGCGAAGCGCAGCAGCAGCAGCTTTAATTACTAAGTCGTTGAAAGAGATTTTAACCGGCGCCACTTCGTTGATGCTGGCACGTGCTTCCATGGCTTTGTCCATATCAATTTCCATGGTCAGGTAGAAGTGCGGCGCAGAGAACTTGCTTTCTGCCAAACGACGCGCAATTACCTTACGCATCTGCGACACATTTACTTCCTCATACTCATCAGCCGGAACACCAGGCACAGCCGATGGAGCAGTTGATTGTGGAGCAGCGGCTTTCTGCGGTGCAGCCGATGGAGTAAAGTTTTCTACATCGCGCAGCACAATACGGCCACCTTCGCCAGATCCTTTAATCTGAGTCAGGCTAAAGCCTTTCTCTTTCGCTACACGCTTTGCCAACGGAGAAGCCTTGATACGGCCTCCTTCGTCTGAAGCATCAGCACCTGTTTGCTCTGTAGCACCAGAAGCTGGTACTTGTGTTTCTTCTACTTTATCAGAAGTTGCAGCATCCACGCCTGCCTCGATAGCATCATCGGTTTTAGCGTTCTCCTGGCGGTCTTCTGTATTAGAAGAAGCTGCATCGAGTAGCGTTTTATAATCTGCACCTTCCTCACCTATAATAGCGATAATGGCATCTACTGCTACAGAGTCTCCTTCGTTTACGCCTATATACAGCAAGGTGCCGTCTTCGTACGACTCCAGCTCCATGGTTGCCTTGTCAGTTTCCACTTCAGCCAGGATATCACCAGACTTCACTTTATCGCCTTGCTTTTTCTGCCAGCTAACAAGCACACCCTCTGTCATGGTATCGCTCATTTTAGGCATGCGGATAACATTCGCTTTGATGTTGCTTGTGTCAGCTACTTTGGCAGGAGCCTCTTCTTTCGCTGCGGCGGGCTTCGTTTCTTCTTTCTTTTCTTCTTTGGCAGCTGGTTTCTCAGCAGCACCGTTAGATCCGCCGTCCAAAAGGCCAGAAATGTCTTCACCTTCTTTTCCAATGATAGCAATTAGCGCATCAACCGGTACAGAATCTCCTTTTTTAGGACCTATGTACAGTAATGTTCCGTCATCATACGACTCCAGCTCCATGGTTGCCTTATCGGTTTCCACTTCAGCCAGGATATCGCCAGCGCTCACTTTGTCGCCCACCTTTTTCAACCAAGATGCAATCACCCCCTCTGTCATCGTGTCACTCATCTTGGGCATTCTTATAACTTCAGCCATAAATTTCGTGTTGTTTATTCGCCCAATAGGTCTTGTAATATCCGCCCAAAAATAGATTTAAAATCAATTTATTCAAACTATGAGAGCATACAAATGATGTATAAAGGTGCGAAAGCGGTTTTTTATTGATGCTCTACTGACTCACATAGCTGCTGAAGGGCAAGTTACACAATCAACCTTAATATATAAAGTTAATGCAGTTACTTATATGCTACTACACTATATTTTGCTCCAGATGCGCTATATCGCAGTATTTTTTAACTGAAAACATGCTTCCCGTGTAGTCCAGTTCATAGAGGCAAAGGTTATGGTGCCTGAACTCATCCATACACCGCAGCGGGTACCGCAGCAGCTGGCACAGCAGAATACGCATGGCACGGCCATGCATGCATACCAATATAGTCTCTTCCTCTGGCCTGCTCAGCATCAGGTCTATAAACTCCTTCTGCCTGTCCCACACCAGTTCAGGGCTTTCACCGCCTTCAATGCAGATGCTTGTGCCGCCCTTACCCCAGGTTTCCAGTAATTCAAAATAATAGGCATCTTCCTCGGGTGTGATACGGGTTCCCTCCCGTGTGCCCCAGTTTATCTCGTTCAGCCCTGCATGCTTATCGTGTGGCAAGCCTAAGTCAATAAACTTTTGCACGGATTGGATGCTGCGCTGAAGGGTTGACGTATAGATTTTGTCGAAGGCGACATCTTTATACTTCTCAAAAAACAGCGCTGCCTGTCGCTGGCCCTCTGCGTTTAAACTGGAATCAACGCCGCTGCCTTGCACAATACCCTGAAGGTTGTAGTCGGTTTGGCCGTGGCGAATGAGGTATACTTTCTTAATACTCAAAATTCTTCTACTTTTGCTTTTTGTTTAATTCAGCGTGCAAGTTAGGCATCACACCGTATGGATAAAAATACTGATACGTTAGACCAAGTAAATGAGTGGTGTAAAAACACCATGATTGAGCATCTTGGTATTGAAATAACTGAAACAGGAGCTGATTACCTGTGCGGTAAAATGCCGGTAGATCACCGCACGCACCAGCCAATGGGCCTGCTGCATGGTGGCGCCTCCGTGGTGCTGGCCGAGTCGCTGGCAAGTATGGGCGCTGCCCTACAGGTGGACTTAACAAAGAAAGCCTGTGTTGGTTTAGAGATAAATGCTAACCATTTAAAGGGTGTGCGTGAAGGTTGGGTTTACGGCAAAGCAAGCGCCATACATGTTGGCCGCACCACCCAAGTATGGGAAACCAAAATCACTAACGAAGCCGGTGATCTGGTTTGCATCAGCCGCATGACGGTTGCCGTAATCGATAAAAAATAAACAATCAGAGGCAAAACTGCCTCAGGAGAAAATACCATGGGTACCGAAACCCGAGCTTATACATTAGAAAAATTCTTTCAGGCAGCCATCGCTGGAGAAAAAGCGGTGGCTGTTTGGCGACAGCCCAATACCACTACTGTTCATGCCTGTGCGCAATTAAGTGCCGGTTATACTACCGGCCAACCTCAGCTGGAAAGCAGCCCTTTCGGTTTTCTTTTTTGCCCTTTCCAGACAGCTGCACCACAGCCTAATACTTTTATTAAAGCAGAAGTATATTTTCAGGATGGCAGCCTGACAACTGTAGTTGATACCCCTCAGCACCTACTCGATCATTTTTATACTTTGCTGGAAGCAGAAAATCAGAACAGTTGGTATACAGATGCTGTAGCTGCACAAAGCCAGCATTACCAGACAGAGCAGGGCTTTACCACCGCGGTTGCCAAAGCTGTAAAGGCCATACAGGCTGAAGAGATGGAGAAGGTGGTGCTATCACGAAACAAACTAGAGCCCTTACCTCCGCACTTTTCCCCTACAGCTGCCTTTGAGACAATGGCGGCAGCTTATCCAAGGGCATTTATTTCGTTGGTTGCCATACCAGGTGTGGGCACCTGGATGGGTGCGTCACCGGAGGTACTGGTGAGCGTAAACGAGCAGCAGGTGTTTCATACCATCGCACTTGCCGGAACGCAGCAGGCCGTAGAAAATGTGGCAGATGCCATTTGGCGCCAAAAAGAAATTGAGGAACAGGCCATGGTGGAGCGCTACATCCTAAGCTGCTTTAAGAAACTGCGCCTGCGCGAATATACAGAGGTTGGCCCACGCACCATTGTAGCCGGTAACCTGATGCACCTGCGCACTGATTTTAAAGTAAACCTGAAAGAAGTACACTTCCCTACCCTTGGCACCGATATGCTGGAGCTGCTGCACCCGACATCGGCGGTTTGTGGTTTACCTAAATTGCCAGCGCTTCAGTTTATACTTGCCCACGAAGGCTATGATCGTAGCTATTATAGTGGCTACCTTGGCCCTGTGGGCAGCGCAGAAGGGGCGCACCTTTACGTTAACCTGCGCTGTATGGAGCTGCTGGAGCAGGAAGCTATTCTCTATGCAGGGGCAGGTATCACCGCAGAATCAGACCCGCAGAAAGAGTGGCAGGAAACAGAGCATAAAATGCAAACCATGCGGAAGGTCTTGTTAATTTTGAATGACTGAATTTTGAATAATTGAATAGAAGAACCAGCTAACTATTCAATTATTCAAAATTCAGTCATTCAGTTATTCATTCATTCAAAACTAAGATCGTGATCATACAGCCTGTTGTAAATATAGCCGAGATTTGTGCCCTGAAAGGGGTGCAAAATGTAGTGCTGTCGCCGGGATCTCGGTGCGCGCCTTTGACCATTGCCTTTGCACGGCACCCTAAGCTAAACGTGAGAACTGTTAGCGATGAGCGTGCAGCAGCTTTTATAGCACTGGGCATGGCTCTTACAACAGGAAAGCCCACTGTGTTGGTTTGCACATCTGGCACAGCTGCATTGAATTATGCCCCTGCCGTAGCCGAAGCTTATTTTCAGCAGGTGCCTTTGCTTATACTTACTGCCGACAGACCACCCGAGTGGATAGACCAACTGGATGGGCAAACCATACGGCAGCAAAAGGTGTATGGCCAGCATATCAAGCAGAGCTATACTTTTCCGGTAGATTTTTCGCACCCGGATGCCACGTGGCACAGCGAGCGTTTGGTATCGGAAGCACTTAATGAGACAGTAAGCTTTCCGGCAGGGCCTGTTCATATAAATGTGCCACTGCGGGAGCCCTTTTACCCTGCCCCCGGTGAGGAACTGGTTTATAGCAAGCAAATTAAAATTATAGAGGAGCAGGCACTCTCGTTCGATCTGAACCAGATGCAGGCACTCAGCCTTCAAAACAAAATACTGCGGTACAGCAAAATTGTAGTACTGGCCGGGCACGATCAGCGCGATGAGGCTTTGCTGCGTAGTCTGCGGACTTTTGCAGACACAACGGGCGCTGTAGTGGTGGGCGACATTATCAGCAATACACATGAACTGCCTGACCTGGTGCGCCACCAGGATGTAATCTTTGTAAATGAGGCAAAAGAGAAGCTGGCACAGTTACAGCCGGACCTGCTCATCACCTTTGGTAAATCTATCATTTCAAAGGCGCTGAAGCTATACTTGCGCCAACACAAGCCACAGGCACATTGGCACATTCAACCGGCAGGCCAGGTTGCCGACACCTTTCAGTCGCTGACGAAGGTACTGCGCTGCTCGTCCCAAAGCTTTTTCGTAAGTATGGCTGGCAGCACAAAGGTTAATACTATTTTCTCTGAAGCCTGGAAAGCTGCGGATAAAGCTGCCGCAGACTTTTTGCAGCAGTATACTGCCGGGGCCCCCTTCAGTGAGCTGCCTGTTGTGGCGCGTGTGCTGCAACACCTGCCAGAGCAAAGCAATCTGCATTTAGCTAACTCTATGTCAGTACGCTATGCCAACATTATCGGCTTACAGGCAAAGCAGCAGGTGCACGTGTATGCAAACCGTGGCACCAGCGGTATAGACGGCAGCACCAGCACAACCGTGGGCTGCGCCCTTACAAACCCCGGCATCACCACCCTGCTGACAGGCGATCTGGCCTTCTTTTACGACCGCAATGGCTTGTGGCACAACTACCTTCCTGACAACTTGCGCATTATTTTACTTAATAACCACGCGGGAGGAATTTTCAGATTGATAGATGGGCCTAAACAGCAACCGGAACTAGCGCCATACTTTGAGACAACACAAGCTTTGAACGCGCAGAACACAGCACGCGATTTTAACCTGAAGTATACTACCGTAGAAACACTGGGAGAGCTGGAGCAGGCTTTACCAGGCTTCTTTTCAGCCAACGCCGGCGCAGGTATACTTGAAATTTTTACTGATAGTCCAGCCAATGCCGCCGCGTTCGAAGCATATCGGGTGGCGGCAAGAAAACTAGGCCTGTAGTCTCTTCCAAGAAAAATATTACAAGAAAAAAGCCTCCTGTTATAGTATATATCAGGAGGCTTTTTTGTTCTTTAGTAAAAAGAAGGCAAATCATT
>NZ_JBHTLD010000252.1:0-6139 GCF_042678745.1 Pontibacter rugosus
CTCGATAAGCTAAGGGGCTAAAAGAATTTTTTTATAATAATATTTGTATAAACAAATAATGTACAAACCCACACTATGAAATATATCAAACTAAAAGGAGCCACTATTCCAGCTTTAGGCTTCGGAACATATGAACTGGACGACAAGCTGGCAAACACAATAGTAAAAGTTGCCTTAGATACCGGCTACCGCCACATCGATACTGCCCAAATGTATGGCAATGAAACTGGTGTCGGCAAAGCCATAAAAGAATCAGGTATAGCCCGTGAAGAGGTTTTTCTCACCACTAAGGTGCTGCCTGCCAACCTGGATAAAAAGCACTTTTTGCCATCCGTAGAGGAAAGCCTGCGAAAACTGGATACGGACTATGTAGACCTGCTGCTGATTCACTGGCCGAATGCTGAAGTGCCCGTAGATGAGTATATAGGCGAGCTGGTAAAAGCGCAGGAAAAAGGATACGCCAAGTATATTGGCGTTAGTAACCATACTACTGCTTTACTTGAGAAAGTATTAGCTACCGGTGCCGACATCATCACAAACCAAGTTGAATACCACCCTTTCCTGAACCAGGATAAACTATACAAGTACCTGCGCCAGCACAACCTGACCATGACGGCTTATAGCCCAATTGCTCAAGGTAAGGTGATGGGCAACGAAACGTTGAAGAGCATCGGCGATAAGTATGGCAAAAACGAAGTGCAGGTAGCACTGCGCTGGCTGATCCAACAGGATGGCGTGTTGGCTATACCCAGAACTTCAAAAGAATCTCATGTGGCCTCTAACTTCAACATCTTTGACTTTGAGCTGACACAAGAGGAGATGCAGAAAATAAGCAAGCTAACGCAAGAGAATACCCGCCTTGTCAGCCCATCCTTCGCTCCTGACTGGGATTAATTTAAATTTTGAATAACTGAATTTTGAATGAGTGAATACTATCAACAGCGATAGTTTATACTTTGATAATTGAAAAACAACACCTGATAAATGGAAAATCAAGCATTATTACAACCAATTAAATTAAACAACCTGGAGCTGAATAACCGTGTTATCATGGCTCCCATGACACGCAGCCGTGCCGACAATGAAGGTGCTGTACCAAACGATTTAATGGTGACCTACTATCGCCAGCGTGCTGGTGCGGGCCTGATCGTTTCTGAAGGATCACCTATTTCAGAGCAGGCCATAGGATATATAAACACGCCCGGTATTTATACACAGGAGCAGGTAGAGGGCTGGAAGAAAGTAACAAAAGCTGTACACGACGAAGGAGGCAAAATTTTCCTGCAGTTGTGGCACGTTGGCCGCATGTCGCACCCTGACTTCCAGAACGGAGAGTTACCGGTAGCTCCATCTGCCATCAACCCCAACGATAAGTCTTTTACACCGGAGGGTTTTAAAGATACAGTTACTCCACGTGAGCTAACGGTGCCTGAAATCAAGCAGATAGTGCAGGATTTCAAAAACGGAGCGAAAAATGCTATAGAAGCAGGGTTTGATGGCGTAGAAATTCATGCTTCCAATGGTTATCTTCTGCATCAGTTTTTTGTAACTGTCGCTAACACGCGTACAGATGAGTATGGCGGGTCGAAGGAGAATCGCAGCAAAATTTTGTTTGAGATACTGGATGCAATAAAAGAAGTGGTGCCAGTAGAGAAAGTAGGTGTTCGTATGAACCCAAGTCTGCATGGCGGCTTTGGGATTACAGTGGACGAAAATACGATCCCGACATACGATTTCATGATCGAAAAGCTGAACAACTACAAGTTAGCATACCTGCACTTAACAGAGGCATCGCCGGCAACGTACGATGTGCCACATATTGAGGCGCATATTGCCAAGCGTTACCGCCCAATCTACAAAGGCAACCTAATTATTAACGGTGGCTTTACGCAGGAAACTGGCAACAAGGTAATTGCGGATGGTGATGCAGACATGGTAGCCTATGGCGTTCCGTTTATTGCCAACCCTGACTTGCCAGAGCGTTTTGCACAAAATGCCGAGCTACAGAAACCTGATACAAGTAAGTTTTACGCACCAGGTGCCGAAGGCTATATTGATTACCCTTCTCTGCAGGAAGCAAACGCTTAAGCCGAAGGCAATATCTATTCAGTTTCAAGCCAGCTGCCCTACGGTAGCTGGCTTTTTATTTTCATCAATAGCTATATCAACTATTTCTCTGTCCTTATCAGGTACAAGTTTGCAACCTGATCCTACAATGGTGTCGAGTTTGTAACTCAACTGGCTTGGAGAGCGATCCTGCTATAGCCATAGCTTACGGAGCTTGTACTGGATCCTCTCTCGAGAGGGGTTAGGAGTAGGTTTATTTGAATAGCTTTATCTACACCAAATTAGACGAAGTCGCTCCTATACTTGATGGTATGCTATACTTCCTGCAATCTATAGGCAGCAGACTTCCGCCGGCGATACCAGCCAGCAAAAAAAGCAACAGCCAGAAGCAATTCCGCAAAATCACCACCATAGTACATCAACTGTGCCGCCTCCTGAATCTGCTCTATGTCGTGTGGTGTATTGCGAGGCCAGCTGTAGGCGTACATAAATTTGCTCAGGTAAGCATGCGCCGCCATACTTAGGAACAACACAGCTAGCCGTGTATACTTACCTGCGCGGTTCGGATTAGGATCAGGCCCAGCGATAGCCCACACAAACAAGCAGCCAGCTAACAGAAAATGAATGTGCACCAGATGATGCAAGGAAGGAGTAGTTAAGGTTAAACTATAAAGCGGCGTTAGGTAGAGCACATACATGCCCCCAACATTGAGCAGCAGTGCCGTAACCGGATGGCTGAGCAGGTGGACTGGCTTGCTCTTAAGTATAGCGGTTATACTTCGGGAAGCATGAACAGGCAGCGCGCGAAGCGCCAGCGTAACAGGTGCAGCTAAAACCAACCCCAACGGTGCAAGCATGCCTACTAATAGATGCTGTATCATGTGCCCTCTTAGGTCGTGATGTGCATACTTGACTAACTCAGGTGACATAGCGACAATCAACAAGCCACACCCAAGTATAAACCCGCCGGTACGCCAGTTGCTCCAATGCTTAGCTGCTCGTTTCTGCTGTATCACTGCTCCTATATAAGCTGCCAACAGCACAGTTATCAGCAGCCAAGGCACCAGGTAAGAAGCCATGCTTCCGGAGTCCGTGTGGTGTGCAGCCATCTCCATCTGCCTTATCTAAAAGCCTTTTTACCAGCAGCCCGTGCACGCATGGCAAGCCAGATGCCAACTATTAGAAGTATAACGCCTGCCAGGTTCCAGGCAACATCGTACGGCAATATATTGTCTACGCCATACCTGATCTGATGCAGCCGCAGCACCTTGTGATCTATGATGCCATCAAACAGCTGAAAGCCCCCTAGCCCTAAAAAGAAGCCTGCCCATGCCCAGTTTCCTGCCAAAGCTTGCCGGTGGCGCAAGTCTGAGAGCATAAAAAAACCAGCTACTATTGCTACGAGTTCAGCGGAATGCAACAGCCCATCTGTCAAAAGGCCAATAGCAGGTGTAGATTGGTCATAGAAGTGGTGCCATGCCAGGAGTTGGTGGAAAATAATTTCGTCTACAGCGGCCATTACGCCTACACCGATCAGCACACCTACCCATCGGGAGCGGCTCTTTTCATGATGCTTTTGTTTAGAAGACTCCATCACTGATACTGCTTTTGGTAAGGTTTAAGGTGCTACAGCTGGTTACGGTTATTTTGATAGAATAGATCATGCGGCTTTTAGTTATGGCAACTGCCCCAGCTTTGGCATAAGTAGCAGCAGCAAAAAGCGCTGGCTTCGCTACCATCTTTACGCCTGATTTGCTACTTTTACTTTTATGCTTCTGCGCCAGGAGCTGGAATATACTTACCATACGAACTGCAAAATGAAACTGAAAATAAGAACTGGCTTCGGCTATGATGTGCACCAACTACAAGAAGGGCTTGATTTCTGGCTCGGCGGCATCAAGATTCCGCACACGCACGGTGCCCTTGGCCACTCCGATGCTGATGTGCTGATCCACGTCATCTGCGATGCTTTATTGGGTGCAGCTAACATGCGTGACATAGGCTTTCACTTCTCCGACAAAGACCCTAAGTATAAAGGCATCGACTCTAAAATACTTTTAAAAGAGGTAATACAGCTTTTAACTAACGAGGGCTACGAGATCGGCAATATAGACTCTACCATATGCCTGCAGGAGCCGAAAGTAAACCCACACATCCCTACCATGAAAACCTGCCTGGCAGAAGTGATGGGAATTCCTGAAGAGGATATATCCATCAAGGCCACTACTACAGAGCATTTAGGTTTTGTAGGCAAGAAAGAGGGAGTAGCCGCGTTTGCAACCGTACTTATCCAGAAACAGTAAGTATAGCGGCCTGGCTGCTGAGGGGCGTTAAACTAATGGCACCCTTTGCAGTCTAACCTGCTCTTAGAACTATACATTATTATACCTTACTCAAACTAAACAATGAGACACAATCTCTACGCTTGCTTACTCTTGGCTGCCATCGGTTATGGCTGTGCCCAAGGGCCAAGCGCCAGTAAGCCAACAACCGATGTAGCTAAATTAAGCGAGGCGGCACCAAAGTACGCTCAAACCATTACAGCGGCAGACCTATCCAAGCACCTGACCATTATTGCCTCTGATGAGTATGAAGGCCGCAACACTGGTGAAAAAGGACAGAAAATGGCTGCTGAGTATATTGCCCGCGAGTTCCGTGAGGATGGCCTAACAGGCCCGGTGCAAAGCAACACAACAAACCCCTACTACCAAACTTTCGATCTGGAGAAAAGCCAGTGGGGTGACGGACATATTACTGTAGGCAAGGAGAAATACCTGATGATGCAGGACTTCTTTGTGCTGGGTAGCTCTCCTTTTCAAACAGAGCAAGCAGTAGATGTGGTATTTGCCGGATACGGTATAGACGATGCCAAATACTCTGACTTCAACAACCTGGATGTAACAGGCAAAGTGCTGGTGGTATTAGCTGGCGAGCCAAAAGGCCCGAACGGAAATTACCTGATCAGCGGCACTGACAAAGCATCAGACTGGGGCAACGATTACCGCTCTAAGCGCAATGCAGCTACCAAGCGCGGTGCAAAAGCAGTGATGATCGTCACTGGCACCAACCCTGGCGAGTTTAACAGCCTGACGCAGCGTTATAAAGCTTATGCCAGCCGTCCGTCCATTGGCCTGAAAAGCAGCAATGAGAGCCAGTCGACAGCAACGATGTTTATTTCTCCGGTAGCAGGCGCCTCTTTGCTTGGCACTACAACAGAGAAACTCTTAAACTATAACACACAGGTAGCACAAGCAGGCAAGCCTGTAGCGTCTAACTTTACAGCTGCCAAGGATGTAAAAATAAAGACGGAGCGCAATGCAGAGCCGTTGGCAACCGAAAACGTATTAGGTTACATAGAAGGCACCGACAAAAAAGAAGAAGTAGTGGTAGTTACTGCTCATTACGACCACGTTGGGGTAGACGAATCGCTGGAAGGTGACAAGATTTTTAACGGAGCGAATGATGACGGCTCTGGCACAGTGGCTGTGCTGGAAGTGGCCGAAGCTTTTGCCCAAGCCAAAAAAGATGGTTTCGGCCCACGTCGCAGCATACTTTTCATGACTGTTACAGGTGAGGAAAAAGGCCTTCTTGGCTCTGAGTACTATTCTGAAAACCCTATTTTCCCGCTCGAAAATACTGTAGCTGACGTTAACATCGACATGATTGGCCGCATGGACTTTGAGCATGAGAAAACCAACGACAGCAACTACATCTATGTGATCGGCGCTGATAAACTGTCTTCGGAGCTGCACCAGATAAACGAGCAGATGAATGAAAAGTACGTGAATCTGAAACTCGATTATACATTTAACGACGAGAACGATCCGAACCGCTTTTACTATCGCTCAGACCACTACAATTTTGCCAAGCATGGCATTCCGATCGTGTTCTACTTTAACGGTGTGCACGCCGATTACCATAAGCCAAGCGACGAAGTAGATAAGATATTGTTCGATAGTGCTGAAAAAGTGGCACGCCTGGCGTTCCACGTGACATGGGAACTGGCTAACCGCGAAAACCGCATTGTTGTAGACAGCAATAAGAAATAGATTTCAGAGTTATAATTAGAAAT
>NZ_JBHTLD010000253.1:0-6118 GCF_042678745.1 Pontibacter rugosus
AGAACCAGAAAGTATTTATCATTTTAACAAACCATCTATGGCTCCACTTACCAAAGCTTTCTCTCGGATACCTATGCTACTGCTCTTGCTAGTAGTAGCTGCTACGTTCATACTTCCATCTGTGCCACAGGCTGTGCAAACTTATGACTACAATGGTGCTGACACCGCCTGGATGTTATCTGCCACAGCTTTGGTATTGCTCATGACGCCCGGGTTAGCTTTTTTCTATGGAGGCATGGTGCGCAAAAAAAATGTACTCTCTACCATGCTCCAGAGCTTTATATGTATGGCTATAGTTACAGTACTTTGGGTTGTATTTGGTTTTAGCCTTGCATTCGGAGAATCGGTTGGGGGGGTATTTGGTAACCCGCTTACCTATTTTATGATGGATGGTGTGATTGATGGCGCCCCTTGGCCTGCCGCCCCTACTATTCCACTCTTGTTGTTTGCTATGTTCCAGCTAAAATTCGCCATCATCACTCCTGCCCTTATAACGGGCGCCTTTGCAGAGCGAATCCGCTTTATATCTTACACGCTGTTTACCGTGTTGTTCTTTATTTTTATCTATGCACCACTTGCACATGCTACCTGGCACCCAGACGGGATACTCTTTAACCTGGGCGTGCTTGATTTTGCAGGAGGCACTGTTGTACATATGTCGGCAGGTTGGGCAGCACTGGCCTCCGCTATTTTCCTGAAGCGCCGATACGATGCAAACCATGCCCCGGCACATATACCGTACGTCATGCTCGGAACGGGATTGCTGTGGTTTGGCTGGTTTGGATTTAACGCCGGATCTGCCATGGGAGCTAACCCTTTAGCAGTTGTGGCACTAGCTACCACTACCACAGCTTCGGCCTCTGCAGCTTTAGGCTGGATATTTTTTGATGCCTTGCGAGGCCGTAAACCATCTGCCATGGGAACATGTATCGGTGCCGTAGTTGGTTTAGTAGCCATCACACCAGCTGCCGGTTTTGTCACAATACCTCATTCACTGGCTATCGGCGTAATTGCGGCGGTTGTAAGTAACTTAGTAATGGAGTGGCGCACTACCCGCTCAAAACTTGATGATACACTAGATGTCTTTCCATGTCACGGAGTCGGCGGCATGGTGGGTATGCTGTTAACAGGGGTCTTTGCTAGCCAGGCCATTAACCCCGCTATAGAAGTTGGGAATGGCTTGATTTTCGGTGAATACAAGTTGTTCCTAATCCATCTGGTCACTTTAATTGGCGTGTCAGTTTTTGCTTTTGGTGGCTCCTGGCTATTGCTAAAACTAACTGACCTGATTACCCCTTTACGTGTTACGCAGGAGGAAGAAGCAATAGGTCTTGATCTAAGCCAGCACAACGAAAGCCTGGATCAGGAGGAGCCGGAGCGCGTAGCTGAACCTTTTGTTGTGGCCTAAGCCTTCTGCACATTTGCCCTTACTTATGCAACCCCATAACTGCGCAATATAAGCGGCATGTTGTGGGGTTGCCTTGTTTATACGGGTATATTTATTTGCCTCAGACTCTTGATTAATCTTCAAAAGTGATATAAGTTACTGTATTCAAAAGTTTATTTCTAGACCTTTGCAGTATAAATAAGTAATTTTGATCATGAAAGTTGAACAGATTTATACCGGATGCCTTGCACAGGGCGCTTATTATATTGAAAGTAAGGGAGAGGCCGCTATCATAGATCCACTCCGGGAAATTAAGCCATACTTAACTAAAGCAGAGCAAAATGGTGCAACGATAAAGTATGTGCTGGAAACACACTTTCATGCTGATTTTGTATCCGGGCATCTAGATCTTGCCAGGTCTACTGGTGCACCCATTATATTTGGCCCCAACGCTTCTCCAAGCTTTGATGCACATATCGCTGCGGATGGGGAGGAATTCAGAGTTGGAGATGTAACCATAAAGGTTCTCCATACCCCTGGCCATACCATGGAGTCTACTACCTACCTGCTAAAGGATGAGCACGGTAAAGACTATGCGTTATTTACAGGTGATACCTTATTTATTGGTGATGTTGGCCGCCCTGATTTAGCTGCGAAGTCTGACCTGACACAAGAGCAGTTAGCTGCGCATTTATATGATTCGCTTCGAAATAAAATTATGCCTTTAGCTGATGAGGTGATAGTCTATCCTGCACACGGTGCCGGATCAGCCTGCGGCAAAAACATGAGCAAAGAAACCAGCGACACGTTGGGCAATCAAAAGCAGACCAACTACGCGCTGCGTGCCGATATGACAAAAGAGGAGTTTGTGAAAGAAGTAACTGATGGCTTGCTTCCACCTCCCGGATACTTCCCGATGAACGTTCAGATGAACAGGGATGGCTACGAAAATATTGATACTGTTATGCAGCAGGGGCTTCAGGCACTAACTCCGGATGCTTTTGAAGCAGCCGCCACTGAAACAGGTGCTCTGGTGCTTGACACCCGTAAGCCACAAGAATTTGCAAAAGGTTTTGTACCTGGGTCAATCAATATAGGTATAGACGGAGGATTTGCGCCCTGGGTCGGAGCACTTATTCCAGACGTAAAGCAGCCTATTTTATTTATCGCTGAAGAAGGTCGTGAAGAAGAGGTAGTAACACGCCTTGCCCGCGTTGGCTTTGACTATACCTTTGGCTACCTGAAGGGTGGTTTTGTGGCTTGGCAGGCTGCTGGCAAAGTAGCGGACAAGATCCAGTCGATTCCAGCTGAAACACTGGCAAGCCTTTACGAACAAGACAAGCAGATTTATATTATCGATGTGCGGAAGCCAGGTGAGTTTTCATCAGAACACCTGACACCCGCCTTAAGCAAGCCGCTGGACTTTTTAAATGAGCATCTGGCTGAGCTACCTAAAGACCAAACCCTTTATATACATTGTGCCGGTGGTTACCGCTCCATGATTGCCGCCTCTATTCTAAAAGCACGTGGATTTGATAAACTAGTAGATGTAATGGGAGGCTACGCAGCACTTAAAAGCACTACTCTACCACGCACCAACTTTGTATGCCCCAGCACACTAAGTTAAGCGGTGATATAACTATAAGCCCTCTAAAACAGCAGTGGCCGGTAGTTTATTCTACCGGCCACTGCTGTTTAAAATGTAGATTTATTTTTTATCCTGAACCTTATCCAGCGTTTTGCGCCTTTCATCTTTAACCTGCTTGAAGTAACTTGGTGTAAGCCCTGTCACTTTCTTAAACTGGTTTGACAGATGCGCCACACTACTGTAACCCAGCTGGTAAGCAATCTCTTTTAGGCTCAGCTCATCGTACACCAATAGCTCCTTTGCTCGCTCTATTCGCTGTAGAATCACGTATTTTTCAATAGTGATGCCTTCTGATGAGGAAAATAGCGTGCTGAGATAATTATACTCCATGCCTATTTTAGCGGCAATATAAGCAGAGGTATTTACTTGAATCTCCTGCTCGCCTACCGTATGAACCAGGTCAATTATGGCTAGCTTCACTTTCTCTATCAGTTGCGTTTTTCGGTCATCCAGCAGTTCAAAGCCATTATTTTTCAGTACCTCCCGCACTTGTTCCAGGTCTATTACTTCTTTTTCCGTTGATAACTCAGCCTCCCCCAGCTCTACTTGCACCACCGTGTAGCCCAACTGCTGCAACTCCTCTGCCACCACACGTTTACAGCGGTCGCACACCATGTTCTTTATTTTTATTTTAACTGTAGCCATAGTTTTACTTCGCTTCTTAACATAATCTACACAAACGGCATGTTCATCTTTACACCTAAATTTAAAAGTTCTCTTTTTTATAACATGCAGAAGTATAGATTAACTTATCAAATATATTAGATAAACTATTTATGTTTATTTTTGTGTTTGAATAAATACAGATGATACCAAACGTACCCGAATACCTCTCTGTACAACTTAGAGAAGAAGAAAGCTTGTTAACTTTAAACTGGTTACGCAGCGTTTCGAGTGAAGAATACAGACATGGATTATGTTTCATCAAAGACCTAATTATACACAAAAAAATAAGCCTTTGGCTGGTAGATTCAAGAAAGCTGACACATGTAACATTTGAAGATCAGCAGTGGCTTAACCGAACATTAATCCCCTTGCTACTAAGCAGCCGGCTACGTAGAATTGCACGCGTGGTGCAGTCAGATGTATTCATATACATATCTTTTGAGCAGCAGATAACAAAAGCCCAAAAAGAATACACTATAGGTACAGCCATTGAGCAATTCACGTCCGAAGAAGCTGCCCTAAGCTGGCTTTTCATGCGGGATTAGCTAATCCTCTATCAATATGCCCATTTTGCCCATACGGTAATCGCGCATGGCCTGCATAAGCTCTGTTTCTGTATTCATAACAAAGGGTCCATTCATTGCTAAAGGTTCTTTTAACGGTGTTCCCGCCAGCAGCAGTAGTTGCGTCTTCTCATTTGCGGTAACTGTCACACCATCTCCGTCGTTGTTAAAAATCACCTGGTGTAATCCTTCTACCAAGCCAAATCCAGTTACCTGAATTCCACCATGCAGCAAGTATAAAAAAGCATTGTACTCTTGCGGAAGCAGAAACCTGTGCTGCGCGTTTGCCTCCAGCTCTACCCGAAGCACCAGTAAAGAGGAGTATGTTTTCACAGCGCCCTTTATACCTTGATATTCCCCAGCCACCACTTTTACCTGCACACCTTCTACATGGTATTCAGGAGTATCAGCAGCATGCACAGCCATGTAGGCAGGTTGATCCATTTTATGGGCAGCAGGAGTATTTATCCAAAGCTGTACAATTTCCTGCACTCCGCCCTGTGCCATAATGTCCTGTGGCGGTCTTTCACTATGTATAATCCCGCGTCCAGCGTTCATCCACTGGGTGCCTCCGGCATACACAACACTGTTATTCCCGCGGGAATCACGATGATGCACTCCGCCCTGGTACACAAAAGTGACCGGAGAAAAGCCCCGGTGTGGGTGTGGGTCAACTCCGGTTTTATGAGGTATAACGCCCTCCGGCAAAGGAGTTATGTGATGGTGCAATAAGAGAAAAGGATCTATTTGGGCTACCTGCTGTGTGGGAAAAGGCTGACGAACAGGCATACTGCCCATATCCACAAGCTCAGCGTATAGCACTCGCTCAACAGTTCTGTTTTTCATAGCAGCTTATATGATAGAACAAACTCTAAGAAAGTATGTTTGCTTTAGCTTTGATAACGTAAATTATCTTCGGCAGGTACTTGTAGCACTAGTATTATGAAAAAACCGCTTGATAAGCGGTTTTTTCATAATACTAGTGCTAGCTCTCGCTTAAAAACACAAAAGCATGGAGTTTGTATTAGCTAATTAATCCTCTTAAAATGGCATATTTAATGAGCGCGGCCGTATTTTTAGTCTGCGTTTTCTCCAACAGGTTCTGCCGATGAGTTTCTATGGTGCGTTTACTCGTAAAGAGTTGTTCTGCAATAGCTGCATTTGTAAAACCATTAGAAATAAGGTTCAGCACCTCTAACTCCCGCTTAGATAAATCTTTTAGCGTATTATCCTTAGCAGCTAATTGCTCTACTGGGGTAGTTATACTTACATTCTCGTTTACTTTTCGCAGCAAGTTGAGTGTTATATAGGAGCTAATGTAAGGAATACCTTTAGCCACCAATTGAATTGCCAGTTTAAGTTCCTCCTTTCCAGCAGTTTTAAGGATATAGCCATAGGCGCCAAGTCCCATCATCTGTTGAACATAATACTCATTTTCGAGCATCGAGAGCACAAGTACTTTCGTATCTACATGAAGTTCCTGCATCTGCCTGATGCACTGGAAACCATCCATTTCTGGCATGCTTATATCTAGAAGTACGACATCTGCATTTGTTTCATGCAAAAGCTCAAGCAATTCACTACCTGAGGAAGCCTCCCCAGCTATTATTATTTCTTCATCGCGCAGCAGTGCTTTCACACCCTCTCGAACCAGTTTATGATCGTCGGCAAGAATCAATCTAACCATTAATATTGCAAATTCATTTTGATGTTAATCCTCAAACCCAGTTAATCCTATCTTACTAATTTTATCCAGTAACCTGCTGCATTTGTGCCACTTTAGCTTATGGATAACTATAAAATGAAATAAAAAAACAGTGCGAAGGCGTTGTTTTTTGACTACAAACTAAATAG
>NZ_JBHTLD010000254.1:0-6116 GCF_042678745.1 Pontibacter rugosus
GGGCATACTGCTCTATCAAACTTAAATCTATAGTGCCTAGGTATATTCACCTCATATAAGTCTATTGCAGCATTATCGATAGTCGTTAAATAAAGTTCTTCCACTCCAATTGACGTTAGAAATACATCTACGGCACCATGTTTATTTATCATGGCTTTATTAATTGCGGCTGTTCCTGTTTCATCAGTTAAGACTTTTTGAATTTCCTTACCACTAGCCTTAATGGTTAATACATCTATCCCGTTGCTCCAGACTTGATTATCTGTGGTTCTGTTATAATTAAGCTTGATTTCTGTAATGTCATTTTTACAGAATATCAAAACTGTAAGGATAAATGAGAAAATCAGTTTCATACGTTTACAAAATTCATTCTGTCAGACTAACACCTAACATATGCCCTTAGGACACTTGTGCCAACATATACGTTCAGCTAAGCGCTTTTTGGTGAGCTATGTAGATTTCGCTTTAAGCCCGGAAATGGTTAGCATTGCGTTTGTTTTATACTTGCATCAATTTAACGAAAACGCTGTGACCTTAGCTGAGAAAATTGTGATCGACCGAAAAAGCAAAGGCTTTTCGCAGGAAGAGCTGGCGGAGCGTGCTAAGGTGAGTCTACGCACCATACAGCGGATAGAAAAAGGAGAGAGCGAGCCAAGAGGATTTACTTTGCAGGCCATTGCAGGTGCCCTGGGTAAGTCTGTTGATGAGTTTGTTGTGTTTGCAACAGAGCAGGCTGTATCTGCAAAAACAGAAGCTACTACGACCGCAGCTGTTACTGCACAAAACGACGCAGCTACTTACCTGCAGCTCATCAACCTCTCTGCGTTGAGCTACCTGGTGCTCCCGTACCTAAACCTCATCATCCCGATTGTGCTCTGGCGTAAGAAACGTCACGAACTGGATATTGATGCCGTTAGCAAAAAGATCATCAACTTTCAACTCCTCTGGACAGTGGCGCTGCATGTTTCCTTACTGCTCATGCTGCTCTTCCAGTTGCTGTTAGCCTACTACTTTCAGATGGAGCCCGGGCCGGGCATCCTGATCGTGTTCTTTATCATGTACCTGCTGAATGCCCCCGTTATTATGGCAGCCTCTCTTAAGCTGAAAAAGGGCAGAACAGACATTTATCCCTTTGGGCTGAACATTTTCTAAGTGTTGCGCCAAGTATAAAACCTGCTCCTGCGCCTGCCAAAGGCTTTTGACGTGAGAATGTCGTAAAGGTGACGTAAGTGCGGCACAGGCAGTCGGTCTGGTAGTGTGTACTATTGCTAAAACACAATCAAGCAAATAGTATACACATGAAACTCTTCAGAAACATCTGCCTTTCCGTGCTGGCACTTCTTATTCTAAGCAGTGCCGGAGGCTATCTATACTTTAAGCGCGCGTTTAAAGCCCCGCTCAATCAACTGGTAATTCAAAAGGGAACATATGAGGTTCCGTTTACCTGGATGGTAGATACGCTAAAAGACAAGATCAACCCGAATGCTGCCATGCTCTTGCCTGTCACTATACCCGGCAGCTCTAAAACCTTTTACATGCAGTTTGATTTAGGGGCACCGTATTCTATGGTTTATGAGGGGGAAATAAAAGCAATTGCGCAAGCAACAGGGGGTGTCAAGATTCAGGAAACGGAAAAGGGGCTATACTTAGACGACTTTCAGTTTAAGCTGGGAAGTATGGCAGTCAGTGCCAAAGAGATAAAAGTTTTAGCATACGGTAGCCCGACCATCAACTGGGCAGATACAGCAAGTATAGATATTATCGGTACCCTAGGCGCTGATGTGATAGATAGAAAGGTGCTGGTACTGGACTACCCGCAGGCGCTCCTACAGTTCAGTGATGAGGTCCCGGCCGTTGTAGCCGCTAAAGCTAATTTTACGTCGCTTACCTTTGAGGAAAGAAGAGTCATTATCCCTGCCGTCATCAATCAAAATAAAACAAAGGTGCTGTTCGACAGTGGCTCCAGCGCCTTTGAACTGCTGACAGACAAGGAAACATGGCAAGCGCTTGCTACAAAGCAAGCAACTGAAAGTACAGTAGAAGTAAACTCCTGGGGCAACACCCTTACCGTGCATAGTATAGCCTCCAACAAAAACATACACTTTGGCAAAACAGCCTTGCCGCTTCAGAACGTGCATTATATTGATGGGGCAACCTTTATGCAACGGATGCTGATGCAGTTCTCCGGAATGGCCGGAATGGTGGGCAACACACTCTTTCTGGAGCACGTCATTGTGCTGGATACAAAGCACAGCAGGTTCGGTATAGTAGAATAGGGGCAACTACTACTTAGTGTATTAGATGCTAGCAGGAACTGCGAGATCTGTAAAACAAAACAGGCGCTGGAGATACCTCCAGCGCCTGTTTATATACGTTAGAAAAGCGGTTGCTTAGTCTTTAATCTGAAGTTTTACCTTCACGTCGCCTTGCTTCTTTTCTACTTTAAACTCTTTTTTGCCGTTCTGCAGGTTTTGCTGTGCTTCTGTAACAACAGCGTTTAACAATTCTGCCTGTGGCGTTTTAGCTTCGGCTTTGGCTGCGTCGCCGGCACCTGGGCTGTTAGTGTCTACAATCGTCATCTCGTTGATCAGGTTCTGCGCGCCTGCGAATTTATCGATCAGGAACAGCAGATAACGAGAGTCCATGTTGATGCAACGCTTGTATTCCGGGTCAAACACCAAGTCACCAGTCATGGCTTCCCAGTTGCCGTCGAAGGCCAAACCGATCAGCTCACCTTTGCCGTTGATTACCGGAGAACCTGAGTTACCACCTGTAATGTCATTGTTGGTGATAAAGTCGGTTACCAGCTCGCCTTTAGAGTTAGCATAGCGGCCGTAGTCTTTTGCCTGGTACAGTTGCTTCAGTTTAGCCGGAACCACGAATTCCTCGTTGTTCGGATCTTCTTTTGTCATCACACCATCCAGCGTAGTATAATAGTTATACAGCACGCCATCCTGTGGGCTATAGTCTTTTACAGCACCGTAGCTCAGGCGGATAGTTGAGTTAGCATCCGGATAGTACACTTTGTCCGGGTTCATCAGGCGCAGGCCAGCTACATACAGGCGATTTGCCTTGTCTAGCTTGGCATTGCTCTCAGCCAGTTTTGGCGCAATGTTGTTTCTGTAGTTATCGATGATGGAGTTCACGATCTGGAAAGCCGGATCGTTCTCCAAGGCTTTTTGTGTAGGGTTGCTCAGGAAGTTGTTCAGCTTCTGCTCGTCTACTACCACTGAGTTGTTGTACACATAATCAGCAAGCTTGTCGAAGTTGCCGTTATACTTTTTCACCATGCTCTTGAAAGCCTCTGGCTGCTGGTCTTTGGCGATGTCTTCAGCGTAGTACTTCATCAGGGCAGCAAACACTTTTTTATCTGCTGGCTTGTAGTAGTCTTTGAAGAAGGCATCAACACGTGGCTTCAGGTCTGTAGCAGCTGTTTGTGCTGCAGCTTTGTTGCCTGACTTTAGTGCGTTGTAAAGCGGAGCCAAGCGGTAAGCCATCATCAATGACTCTGTGCCTAACACAGCTTCGTTCAGGTATACAGTACCAAGATTATACTTCTCGATGGTTGTATATGCCTCGTTTATGTCGCTCAACACATTGCCATAGGTAGCTTTGCGAGAAGCATCAGCAGTAGCCCAGTTCTGGAATTTATCCTCATCTACCAGCTTGCCCTCAATGGTACGCATACGCTTGATACCTTCGTTTTGGCCGATGGAGTACTTGTAGTAGTTAGAAGTAGACGCATACTTAGAGGCATACTTAATACGGGTAGCCGCATCTTTGTCCATCTCTTCTTTCCACAGGTTCAATTTGTCGTTACGCAGTTTAATGCGCGACTTGTTCAGCTGGTTTACTTCCAGTTTCAGACCATGCGACGTCATGAAACGCTTTGTGCGGCCCGGGAAACCGAACACCATCGAGAAATCACCTGGCTCTTTGTCGCCGATGTTGATAGGCAGGTGGTGCGCAGGCTTGAAAGGAACGTTGTTTTTGCTGTAAGCAGCCGGTGAGCCATCTGGTGCCATGTATACACGGAACATAGAGAAGTCGCCGGTATGGCGTGGCCACATCCAGTTGTCGGTGTCACCACCAAACTTACCGATAGATGACGGAGGAGTGCCTACTAAACGCACGTCGTTGTAACGGTTGTACACAAACAGGTAGAACTCGTTGCCGTTGAAGAAATCGCGCACATACGTTACGTACTTGCCGTTTTCAGACGCTTCTTTGGCCAAAGCCTGCACACGTTGTGCAATCAGCTGCTGGCGCTGCTCTTCTGGCGTGTTTTGATCGATGCCTTCCAATACTTTGCCTGTCACATCATCCATGCGGTGCAGGATATCAACAAAAAGGCCTTCGTTCGGAAGCTCCTGGTCTTTAGAAGTGGCCCAAAAACCATCAGTCAGGTAATCATGCTCCGTGGTAGAGTGAGACTGAATGGCACCGTAACCGCAGTGGTGGTTGGTTAGCAATAAGCCTTCAGGCGAGATAAACTCACCGGTACAGAAACCACCGAACTGTACGATCGCGTCTTTCAGGCTGGAATTGTTAACAGAGTAAATCTCTTCGGCAGTAAGCTTAAGGCCTTGCTTTTGCATGTCTGTGTAATTCAGACGCTTGATAAGCATCGGCAGCCACATACCTTCGTCTGCCTTGGCCGAAAACGGCGCAACTAGCGAGACTAAAAGTAAGAGTGAAAGGATTCTTTTTAACATGGAAATTTGTTTAGATGAATTAAACTGTTGCAAATTTAATAAAATTATGTGGCTCCTAACAGCCGTTAGGGTTCTTTAGCTGTCGCAAAAACCAAACCATGACCTGGATTCTGAAAAAAATTATATTGTCGCTAGTATGGGTGTACCGGAATATGATATCTCCTATCACCCCTGCTGCCTGCCGCTATACCCCCACCTGCTCTCAATATGCCGTAGATGCCGTAAATAAGTATGGCCCGTTCAAAGGTGGTTGGATGGCGATGAAAAGAATAGGCCGTTGCCATCCCTGGGGTGGGAGCGGCTATGACCCGGTTAGGTAAAGTAGTATAGTTTTACTGGCTCAACCGAGCTGCTTGTTGTGCATGAGCGAAAGAGCAAAGCAGAAAGGCGAGTAGGTTTCTTGGTTTCGTAGTTAGAGGAGGTATAGAACCATGCAATTTTACAAGAGGCTACTGTAATGCCTTTTCTTGCTGAAAAGCTATAAAAGAGTGAACAACTGGCACAAGCACCAAGGCAGCAATGATCGAAATAAAAACTGTTTCCCGAAGAGCAGCATCCGCTATAAAAGTGAGCAACGCAATCAGCACCCCGCCAACTACCCATAAGCGACCTCCCAACCTGTGTGTTTTTCGCCAGACCGTCTCACTTTCCAATGTCCAGGGTGTTCGAATGCCAATAAAGTAATTCGGCTTCACGGCTTGAAAATAGTTACCCAACGCAGCCAGCAAGGCTCCAATAAGCACGGGCAACAGGCTCATATGTATGCCTTGGTCAGGCATAGCACTGTAAATCAGGAATCCTGCAAATGCAGTCATAAACAGAAGCAGAATTACTCTAAGGCTGTTATACTTGCTGCCCATGTTTTCGATTCTTCTTTTAGGATCAATGGCGGGTATGAATAGCAGTAGCACGTTGAGCCCTATAGTTGAAAAAAGCACTATGGCTGCCAGCTCTGTTTTACTTGCCCAGCCGTTTGGCTCACCTTGCAAGTTAAAATGAATAGGTACGCGCGCCGGTAGCGTTGCCCAGGTAAACCACAGATACGCCACTGGCAGTAAAATAATTAGCCAGAGCAAAATCTCAAGAGGTAAGTTAAGTCGTTTCATCGTGCTATTCTTTAAGGTTCAAAATCCAGTTCAGAAGATCGTCCAGCACAGTTGTGTTGAGCGAATAGATCACAAATTGCCCTCTTTTCTCAGAGCTCACCAATTCCGCCTGGTGCAATAGGTCCAGGTGATGTGAGATGGTGGGTTTGGTTACTTGGAAAGCTTCAGCTATATCACCGGCAGACATATCTTTTTCCTTTAACAACTTTAAGATATCTCGCCTGGTAGCATCGTTAAGGGCTTTAAATACTTTGTTCACAAGCTTTATTAGGTATTTAGACAAATATCTAAATAA
>NZ_JBHTLD010000255.1:0-6058 GCF_042678745.1 Pontibacter rugosus
AGTGCTGTGATGACAAAAACAAGCGCTCCAAGAGAAAAATACAAAATATTCATGAAAGGCCAGTTGGTTTAGTCCTGTCTGCTAAACGAAATTGCCCCGGGGGGGTTAGCGGGCCGTGCTACAGTGGGCGCAAGAGCTGTGCCTGCTGTTTCGCTGGCAACGGTTGTTATAGCGCTCTTACGGGCACTTCGCTGCACGATGGCACAGTAGAGCTTCAAAAAATGTATAAAAAACAACCTTAAATATGTAAAACATAGGGCTCCCGTTTGGGTATAAAGCAAAAGATGTATTATTGAAACATAACATACTATGAACAAAGACTTGATAAGAACTTTGGCTGAGTGCGCTGCGGCCTGTAATAACTGCGCCATTTCCTGTCTTCAGGAAGAAGATATCAAAATGATGGTGCCCTGCATCCGTTTGGACTTAGACTGCGCCGCCATCTGCAAGGCGGCCTTGGACTATGTATCCCGTGACTCCCGCTATGCTGGGGAGATACTACAGCAGTGCGCTAGAATTTGCAGGGACTGCGGGGAAGAGTGCAACAGACACGAGGCTGCTCACTGCAAGGAATGTGCAGAGGCTTGCTTTAAGTGCGCCGAGGCCTGTGAGCAGTATCAAACAGCGTAGGGAGCGGTTAATTTCAGTATAAGAAGCGGTTTGCGCGTGCGTAAACCGCTTCTTACGTTAGGCACTGTCAAGGCGAAGCCAGCAGCAGTGTTCTAAGTGCTGCTGTACACATCCAGTAACCCAATTTTCACAAACAACGACAGCAGCTTCTTCAAATCCTGTCCGCACATGGTGCTCAGCTTTTAAAGCCCTAGTACCTGTGGTTACAGCTGCAGCCAGAAGTGCAGAACAGGAATAGCACGTGGTCACGTGCGGTACTAACAAGGTATTGCTATGCACGGAAGTGCAGGTAGTACACAGGCAAATACGGGCCTTTTACTACCTGCACTCTTTAGATATAACTGCTATTGTATGTTTTCACAACCAGCACACAGTAGGTAAACCGCAATGCTTAAGCTCCTTTTAAACAAGTACTGTGGATTGATCGACCATTATAAGTTAGCACTATGAAAATAAAAGAATACGCTGCCATGGTTACGGTTCTTGTGTGCGTGCTTTCCCTCTTTGGAGGAGAGGCTGCCGCACAGGCCGACACAGTGGTATATCGCCTGGCGATCAATCAGCAGCAAGTTAAAATCGCCGACAGGTCCAGTACGGGCATGACCATTAACGGTACCATTCCCGGCCCCACTCTGCGATTTTCCGAGGGCGACTACGCTGTCATGCACGTCACCAACGAAATGGATGTGGAGACGTCGGTGCACTGGCACGGCCTGCTGCTGCCCAACTTCTACGACGGCGTTCCCTACCTGACCACGCCACCGATACCGCCTGGGGAAACGTTCACGTACGAGTTCCCGCTCAAGCACGCCGGCACGTACTGGTACCACTCCCACACAGGCCTGCAGGAGCAGTCGGGTGTGTACGGCTCTATCGTTATTGAGGCAAAGGAGGAGCGGATGGCCTATGATACTGACCTGGTGATCGTACTGTCGGACTGGACGTACGAAAAGCCGGAGAACGTGCTAAGGAACCTGAAGCGGGGCCTGGAGATATATGACATCCAGAAAGGCACTTCCACACCCCTTAGCATGGTCATCGCCCGGGGAGCGCTGGGGGCTCAGCTCAGCTTCTGGAGGCAGCGCATGGAGGGAGCGGACATTTCTGACATCTACTACCCCGCTTTCCTGACCAATGGACAGCCCGTGCGGGAGTACCCGGAGCTCAGACCGGGACAGAGGGTGCGGCTGCGGGTGATTAACGCGGCCGCCTCCAGCCAGTTCTGGCTGACCTTCGGCGGGGAAAAGCCGCTTTTGATTGCCGCTGACGGACTGGATGTGGTGCCGGTGCAGCACAGTCCCGCTTTTATCGCCGTTGCTGAAACCTACGACTTTCTGGTGACGATTCCCGAGAACGGGAAAATAGAGCTGCGGGCCACCGCACAGGACGGCTCCGGCCACACCTCCGCTTTTCTTGGGCAGGGTCCTGTTATTCCTGCACCAGGTGTGCCGCGGCCCGACAAGATAGCCATGATGCAGCAAATGGCTGCCATGGACATGAGGATGGGGGCTCCGGCCACCAAGTTCAACCCCAGTGAAGAAGAGCCTTATGAGATGATGCAGGAGTGGGGCATGCAGATGGACGGGGGAATGGATATGGACCACACCAGGATGAGCGGTGCCGAAAGGCAAACACAGACGAAAGAAGCAACAGAGAGGGGGCATGATATGCCGGCGCATCAACAAGAGCAGTCAGGGCAAAAGCGGGACATGAGCAAACGCAGCAAAGCTGGTGCTGTGCAAAAAGACACCACTGCGAGCCCTACAGGAGCGAACCACTCGATGCACGGCATGCCTGCAGGCAAAATGAAGGAAGAGAGACTGGACTCTGCTGCAGTAAAAGGTATGGACCACACAAAAATGAACCACACTAAGCCCGGAATGGAAACGGGGGAGCCCGGCAGGGACAAGGGAATGGCGCTGCAGGGGATGCCCCAGGACAGCACCGTGAACATGAGCGCGATGCCAGGCATGAACATGTTCGACGAATACAACTATGATTACTTAAAGGCCACAGAGCCTACCGACTTTGCAGCCGATAAGCCTGTCCGGGAGATACTGCTGAACCTGACGGGAAATATGGTGCGTTATATATGGAGCATAAACGGGGTGCCGCTGAAGGAGGCAGACAAAATAAAGATACGAAAGGGCGAGGTGACCCGCATTACGCTTAACAACCTGACCATGATGCACCATCCCATGCACCTGCACGGCCACTTTTTCCGGGTAATAAACGAGCACGGAGAGTACTCCCCACTTAAGCACACGGTGAACCTGGCGCCGATGCAGAAGGTGGTGATCGAGTTTGACGCCAACGAGTACGGAGACTGGTTCTTCCACTGCCATATTCTCTATCACCTGGATGCGGGTATGGCCCGCATCTTTAGCTACGACACGCCTCGCGACCCACGCATGAAACGGTACCCGCTCAACATCCTGACAAACAAAAGCAACCACTTTTTCTTCTGGGGTGCCGTTGACCTGGCCTCGCATATGGGTGAGACCAGGATGGTGCTGTCGAATCTGCGCAACCAGTTTACTTTGTCGGCAGAATATGGCTGGAACAAAAACCTGGAGGCGGAGCTTACCTACGGCAGGTTCCTCTACGATTACCTGAACGTATTTGTCGGTGTGAACGTGGAGAACGAGAAGGAAGAAAGCATGGAGAAAGTGGAGACTACCGCCATTGCCGGTATCCGATACCTGACGCCCTACATGTTCAACCTCGATGTGCGCCTTGACAACAAACTGCGGCCACAGGTCAGCCTAAGCCGCGAGGTGCTGATTTTTCCGCGCACCTTCCTGTTCGGGGAGTATGAGTACCAGGCGGACTTCGGCTGGGTAAGCGATTTCGCTCCGGAGGAAGGCACGGGCAGAGTAGACAACTACCGAAGCGAAACGACTTGGAACGTAGGGCTGGAGTACCTCATGTCAAAAACTTTCTCGCTGATGGGCAGCTACGACAACCGCTTCGGGGCTGGCGGAGGGCTGACCGTACGGTTTTAAAGGGGCTAAGGACGCTGTTTTTCGCCGGCAAGTAGAGCCACGGGAAATGGAGTTGATCTAGTATGCATTTAATGAATATATTAGCTCTATGAAGCTAAAGAACAAAAGCAGCTACTACACTCGAAAAGTACACCGCTACCTGGGCATTCTTTTAGGAGTTCAGTTCCTCTTCTGGACCTTGGGAGGCCTGTACTTCAGTTGGAATGACATAGAGAACGTACATGGTGACCACCTTAGGAGAGACAAAACGTATTTCCCCGCTACTGTACGCTTGGTTTCGCCACAGCAGGCGTTAGGTGAACTGCAGAGTGCCACACAAGTCGATTCCATTCACTCCCTACAACTCATTGACCTGCCTGGAAGCCCAGCTTACCAGATCCGGTATTTCGCAGGAGAAAGCGCCAGCCACTCTGAGCAGGAGGACGACTCGCACAGCACAGGCCACAGCAGCGTAAAAGTACAGCTAGCCAACGCCGTGACTGGTCAGTTGCTGGCTCCACTTGGCAGGGCGGATGCTGTCCGCGTTGCGAAAAAAACCGTTATAGCCCCTGGCACCGTGGAGAAGGTAGAGTACCTGACAGCCGTAGGGGCGCACCATGAATACCGGGAGAAGCCGCTGCCCGCTTGGGCCGTTACGTTTGCTGCGCCTAACTGCACGGTCTACGTTTCCGCCGAATTAGGTACTTTCCAGGCGATCCGCCACAACCAATGGCGCCTGTTTGATTTTCTGTGGATGCTGCACACCATGGATTACGAGGGCCGAGATAACTTCGGCAACATCCTGCTCAGGGCGTTCTCCATCTTCGGGCTTTTCACCGTGCTCTCGGGGTTTGCCCTCTACTATGTTTCGTCCCCTTCTGTAAGAAAATTAAAAAGGAAAATCAGTAACTAAACGGACATGATAAAACTAAACTGGCAAAGCAACCGGAATCTGTTCCTCTCCCTGTCGCTTCTGGTAATGCTGGTGTCCTGCCAACCTTCTACTGACGGACAGGGGGAGAAAGCGTCCCCGGGTAAGGCCCAGGAAATAGTAGACGCAGCGATAGCGGCACACGGAGGCGAGCTGTTTAACAGGATGTCGGTAAGTTTCGACTTCAGAGACAGGCATTACACTGCGCTTCGGGAGGATGGGGCTTACGTTTACACCCGGGAGTTTAGCGATTCGCTGGGCCAGGTCCGGGACGTCTTGAGCAACGACGGCTTTTACCGCGAAATTGATGGCCGCAAAGTGGAGTTGACAGAGGAGCGAAAAAAAGCGTACGCAAACTCAGTGAATTCCGTCATTTACTTTGCCCTGCTGCCCTACGGCTTGAATGACGCTGCCGTAAACAAAGCCTACCTGGGAAAAACAAGCATTAAAGGGCAGCCCTACCACAAGATAAAAGTTACGTTCGACTTGGAAGGCGGCGGGAGCGACCATGAAGACGAGTATATTTACTGGATACACCCGGCCAAGTACACCATGGATTACCTGGCCTACAGCTTCCAGGTAAACGAAGGAGGCCTGCGCTTCAGGGAAGCGCACAACAGAAGGAACATGAAGGGTGTCCTGTTTGCCGACTACGTGAATTACGAGGCAGCCTCCGACACAGTAACCCTGGAGAAGATGGACGTAGCCTTTGAAAACGGTGGGCTTAGAAAGCTCTCGGATATAAACCTAAAAAACATAACCTTCCAAACCGGGACACCTTAATACCGGAAGGGGATGCAGGAAACATCGCACCTCGTTTCCTAAAAGGAAGAGGAAAAGTGGCGTCTCCAGGTCACAGGGATACAAGCTAGGAAAGCCTGCAGGAGGAGCCGTTATTTGACTTGGCAAAAGTAAGTTGCTTCTGTTCCAGCCAGCAGGTAGTTATAAACAGGCAAGCCAGCCGTTGTGTCGGCTTTCCCTTTCTCCTTTACTTAAACTTTTATAGCATGAACATTGGTTTTCTGTGGCACCTTGTTTTGCACCTGATAGTGCCTGTGGCAGTTGCCTGGCTGTTCTTTCGCCCCAGGTTTAAGCGGGCCGCTTTGGTGATGTTTGCAGCCATCCTCATAGACCTGGACCACCTCCTAGCTGATCCCATCGTAGATCCGGACAGGTGCAGCGTGGGCTTTCACCCGCTGCACAGCTATTGGGTGATTCCACTTTATGTGTTACTGTGCCTGTTTCCTAAAACAAGGCTCGTTGGGTTGGGTCTTGTGATACATATTATAATGGATTGGCTGGAATGCATTTGATCCACAAATGTGTAAATAGTGCTGTAAAATATGTAAAACTTATCCTTATCGGGTCTGGTATAACAGGACAGCTTACAGCTGAGAAGGAACAGGTGGGTACCCTGTTGCTTGATAGAGAAGGGGGTGGCTTGCTTCATACTGTGGATGTGCCAGGTTTTACCCTGTTTATAACCGTTTAGAATTCTGAATACTTTAATTAT
>NZ_JBHTLD010000256.1:0-6016 GCF_042678745.1 Pontibacter rugosus
GATTCTTGTTAGACATTAAAATTTACGAATGAAAACTATTCTATCGCTTCTTATGCTGGCGGTGTTGGTGGGGATTGCATCTTTCACTTTAAAGCAGGAGGAAAAGTACGCGTATCCTTTCCAAAACCCTGAGCTCTCCATTGATGCCCGTGTAAACGACCTGGTCTCTCGCCTAACCCTGGAGGAAAAGGTGGCGCAGATGCTGAATGCAGCCCCGGCAATCGATCGCCTGGGCATTCCGTCTTATGACTGGTGGAATGAGGTACTGCACGGTGTTGCCCGCACACCATATAAAGTAACCGTGTACCCGCAGGCAATTGGTATGGCTGCTACTTTTGATACCACCTCACTTAAGCAGATGGCAGATTTCTCAGCGTTGGAGGGAAGAGCCATCTACAATAAAGCCATTGAAGAAGGTAAGTCTGGCCAGCGCTATGTAGGCCTTACCTACTGGACACCAAACATCAACATCTTCCGCGACCCACGTTGGGGGCGTGGACAGGAGACCTACGGAGAAGATCCTTTTTTAACGGCGATGCTGGGCAGAGCCTTTGTGCGCGGACTGCAGGGAGATGATCCGAAGTACCTGAAAGCAGCGGCCTGTGCTAAGCATTACGCTGTACACAGTGGCCCTGAGCCGGAGCGTCATGTGTTCAATGCCACAGCTTCTAACTACGACTTATGGGATACTTATTTGCCTGCATTTGAAGAGTTAGTGGTGAATGCCAAGGTAGCCGGAGTGATGTGTGCTTACAATGCTTTTCGTGGGCAACCTTGCTGTGGCTCTGATGTGCTGATGAATGATATTCTGCGCAATCAGTGGCAGTTTACCGGCTACGTTACCTCCGACTGCTGGGCTATTGACGATTTCTTCAAAAACCACAAAACGCACCCTGATGCAGCCAGCGCCTCTGCCGATGCAGTGATGCACGGCACCGATATTGACTGTGGAACTGATGCGTATAAAGCACTGGTGCAGGCCGTGAAAAATGGTCAGATTACAGAGCGACAGATTGATGTTTCGGTAAAGAGGCTTTTCACGATCCGTTTCCGCTTGGGAATGTTTGATCCTGTTGCCATGGTAGCTTATGCCCAGACGCCATCAAGCGTGCTGGAAAGTGAGCCGCATAAAGCCCACTCCTTAAAAATGGCACGCCAGTCTATGGTGCTGCTCAAAAACGACAAAAACACCCTGCCGCTGCGCAAGAACCTGAAAAAGATTGCCGTGGTTGGGCCGAACGCTGATAACCCAATTGCTGTGCTGGGTAACTACAACGGGCTTCCTTCCGAAATAGTGACAGCACTGCAAGGCATCAAGCAAAAGGTAGGACCAAACACGGAGGTAGTATACGAGAGAGCTTCTACCTTCACCAAAGATACTTTGCTAGTATACACCGATATCAGCAAGCAGTTAAGTATAGACGGTAAGCCGGGTGTGAAAGCCGAGTATTTCAACAACAAAGAACTGAAGGGCCAGCCTATTGCAACACGACAGGAGCCAGGTATAGACCATGCCTGGCAGGAAGGCGAGGCAGTTGTCGGTAACATGAAAGCCTACGATTTTACAGCCCGCTATACAACCGATTTTACGGCTAACAGCACCGGCACCGTCACGTTTGAAGTGGAGGGAGATGATGGCTACCGCTTTTTTGTAGATGGCAAACAGCAGCTGGATGCCTGGAGCCGAAACCGCTGGGGTGCTAAAACTTACAAACTCTCTACCGAAAAAGGCAAGACGTACCGACTGGTGGTGGAGTACCTGCAGGATGGCGGTAAAGCGTCTATCTCCATGCGAGCCGGTAACTTAGCCAAAACCGATTTCAAAGCCCTGGCCAAACGTGTGAAAGATGCTGACGCTATCATATATGTCGGCGGAATATCACCGCAGCTGGAAGGGGAGGAAATGAAAGTAGATGAGCCTGGCTTTGCCGGTGGAGACCGTTCGACTATTCTGCTGCCCCAGGTGCAGACGAACCTGATGAAAGAGCTGAAAGCAACAGGCAAACCAGTTGTGTTTGTGATGATGACAGGTAGTGCCATCGCCACGCCATGGGAGTCTGAAAACGTACCAGCAATTGTGAATGCCTGGTATGCCGGCCAGTCTGCTGGTACTGCTATTGCCGATGTGCTGTTCGGAGATTACAACCCAGCCGGCCGCTTGCCTGTTACCTTCTACAAGAGCGATAAGGATCTGCCGCCGTTTGGTGATTATTCGATGGATGGGCGCACGTACCGCTACTTTAAGGGGCAGCCATTGTACAGCTTTGGGCATGGCTTAAGTTATACTACGTTTAAGTATGATCAATTAAGTATACCTGCAAAGGCCAAGACAAATAGCCCTGTTACAGTAAGTGTGCGCGTAACCAACACTGGTAAAATGGATGGTGAAGAAGTGGTGCAGCTGTACACCAGCCGCGAAGTAAACGGCTACAAAACACCAATCAGAGCCTTGAAAGGTTTCCAGCGCATTTCCCTTAAGAAAGGGGAGAGTAGGGTGGTTACTTTCCAGCTGCGCCCGCAGGACCTGACAGTTATTGCCGAAGATGGTACAGCCAAACACCTTCCGGGCAATATGCAGATCAGCGTAGGCGGCAGTCAACCAGATGCCAAAACGAACAAGAGCAAGAAAACTGTAGAAGCAACAGTGGCTATGCAGTAACATTAGCGAGTATGTTAACAAAAAAGGGAGGCGGTAAGCCTCCCTTTTTTGTTAATAAAGTATAAGCTTACTTCTCTTTCTCTTCTATTACCTGTCCGTTTCGATAGAGGCGGGTTTTAACAACTTTGCCTTCGGAGTTATGGTACTTCCAGGTGCCGGTTTCTCGGTTGTTTCTGAACTGCCCTACTACTTCTGTTTTGCCATCCTCAAAAAAGGCTTTGTAAGCTCCAAAGCGCAACCCGTCTTTGTGGTTCGTTTCGGATGCTAGTTTGCCAGATGGATGATACGTATAGCTGATGCCCGTGATCTTACCGTCTGTATAAGTGGTTTTTTGTTGTACCTGGCCATTCTCGTAGTAGTAAAGTCGGTCACCACTGAGTTTATCAGTATTATAAGTCTCGCTTAGTTTTACTTTTTTGTCTGGCGCATCAAAGTATACTTTCCAGGTGCCATGCTTTTTCTTGTTTTTAAGCTGCTCTTCGGCCTGCAGATTACCCGACTGGTAGTAGCGTGAGGTTTTGCTGTCGGCACCGTTGTTGCTGGCTGTGATTTCTTCTTTCAGTTTACCATCTTCATAAAAGTATTGTGCCGTGCCGCTTACCTCACCGTTTTTATAGTTGATGGCGCTGCGCGGTTTGCCACTCTCATAGTATGATTTTGCCAGTCCACTCATTTTGCCTGATGCAAACGTGCCTTCGGTGCTCAACTGGCCGCTACGGTAATAGCTTTTGTAGGTGCCTTGTTTCTGGCCAGCTACATTTTGTACTTCCGTCTGCACCTGACCATTTTCATAGTACGTTTTGTACGAACCCTCCAGCATGCCCCCTCGATAATTGGCTTCGGATTCAATATTTCCATTTGCGTAGTAAGTTTTGGCAGGGCCATTCTGTTGGCTGTTTTTGTAGGTGATCTCAGACTTTAACTTACCTGATGGGTAGTATTCGCGCACCAGCCCTTCCGGAAAACCATTAACAAACTCAGTAGTTTTTTTCAGCGTGCCGTCGTCGTAAAACGTTTTGAACAGCTTACTCTGCTGGTCGTTTTCATAAAAGCCTTCCTGTAGCAATTGCCCATCTGGTCGAAAGGCTTTATAGGGTCCCTGCTTCACGTCCATTACATACGCAACCTGTAGCTTGGGCTTCCCATTTGAGTAAAACTCAGTGTAAATGCTGTCTTTCTTACCTTCCACAAACTTAATGAAAGCCTCGCGCTCTCCAGTAGGGTAATAGCGGTTATAGTAACCCACTATAGCAGAGTCTGGGGTGATGTTGTATACTTCCTTAACAGCTGTAAAGCTATCGTCGTGATAGGTAGTTACCTCCTTGGTTTGTGCCAGGGCTATACTTTGCACAAGGCCTAAAGGTAGCAGTAATGCCAGCAGTTTACGCATATAATTATACTTTATACTATGTCGGAATCAGAATTTATGAATGTGTTAGGATAAACAGGATTGCTATGTGAATCATTCCAAAACTGCGTGGTAGCAGGCCGTTCAGGAGCAATGGTATATAAACTCTACTTTTCCAAAAAATGCACGCTATACTTGCAAAGGCATACATACTTTATCCTGTATATTTTTAAGCATCCTGAAAATCCTGATCAAAAAAAAGAAGCCTTACGAGTAACGCAAGGCTTCTATCAAATGGTATGCCCAAAAGTTAAATTACATTTTCTCAATCACAATGGAAGAAGCTCCACCGCCTCCGTTGCAGATACCGGTAACACCAATTTTGCCACCTTTTTTATCCATCACGTTGCAAAGCGTTACCAGAATACGTGCACCTGACGCTCCGAGTGGGTGGCCAAGCGACACAGCACCACCGAACACATTCACGTTGCCACCTTCCAGGTTAAGCTTTTGGTTGTTAGCCAGCGATACAACAGAGAATGCTTCGTTGATCTCGTAAAAATCAACATCAGCTGCATCAACATTGGCATGCTTCAATGCTTTTGGTATAGCTAAAGATGGGGTAGTGGTGAACCAGATCGGATCCTGCTCTGCATCTGCAAAGCCTAAGATCTTAGCGATCGGCTTTATGCCCAGTTCTTCGGCTTTCTCTTTGCTCATTAGCACTACGGCAGCAGCACCATCGTTCAGTGTAGAGGCATTGGCAGCTGTTACAGTACCTTCTTTATCAAACACCGGGCGCAGGCCAGGGATTTTATCGAAGTTAACCTTCTTGAATTCTTCATCTTCTGAAACCACAATCGGGTCTTTGCCACGTTGCGGAATCTCAACCGGCACAATCTCGTCTTTCAATAAGCCTGCTTCTGAAGCTTCAGCTACTTTCTTATAAGAATTGATGGCATACTCGTCCTGCATCTCGCGGGTAATCTTCAGCTCACGAGCAGTGTTTTCTGCTGCGTTACCCATATGGAAATCGTTGTACACGTCCCAAAGGCCGTCTTTCAGCAAGCCGTCCGTCATTTGGCCGTGGCCAAGTTTTGCGCCAAAACGTGCTTTCTCCAGGTAATAAGGTACGTTGCTCATGCTCTCCATACCGCCTGCCACTATTACATCTTTATGGCCCAGCATAATAGCCTGCGCAGCAAACATGATAGCCTTGGAACCAGAGGCACATACTTTGTTTACAGTAGTACATTCTACTTCGTAACCTAAGCCTGCAAAAACAGCTGCCTGGCGGGCAGGAGCCTGTCCTACATTGGCAGAGATTACGTTGCCCATAATTACCTCTTGTACTTCTTTCTTATCAACTCCGGCACGCTCAAGTGCGCCTTTTATAGCAGCTGCTCCCAATTGTGTGGCAGAAAGGCTGGCAAGCACACCGCCAAATGATCCGATGGGCGTACGCACCGCAGATACAATATATACTTCTTTCGTTTGCATTTTTTGATTAGGTTTTATTCTGATATGTTGTGAAGTTACAGGGATTTGTTTTTAAAACCAAACGACTGTTAGCCTAGCTAAGTTGTGGCGTTGCTTCTAGAAAGAACAGGTTTTTAAAGAGCTTGTTTTGTTTTCGGTGCTGTTTGTTTTGCCAAAATGGAGTACCAGTTAAACGGTAATTACGCAAACTTTATATGAGTAGGGGCTTGTGCCATGTGGTACACTTCTTTTATACTTGATTTTGTCTTACCTGTGGATGAATCTTATGTCTCATACAAGATATAAGTTAAACTTAGATCTGTTATGTCTTGAGTGATAACTTCCTCATTATTGCTGGCTTGGCGAAAGTTTGATGTGTCTATAATATTAATGTTAATGCATATTTCTTAAGTAGTATATGAGGCAATTATATGTGGACAAAAAACAATTTATGGAAAATTAAATTGTACTTTGTTGCGTGCTCACTGAAGTAGTTAGGAAGGAGAATTTGTTTAATATGTACATAACAC
>NZ_JBHTLD010000257.1:0-5944 GCF_042678745.1 Pontibacter rugosus
TATAAATTTTCTATACTACATTAGCTCTAACCAAGTTACATATTTCTTGCACAACCTACAAATACCCCTCCTTTGCTTACTACTATTACCTAACAGATAAAGGGGCAATACTAAAGTTGCGGCCACTAACTTAAGTCATTAAACTGGCCTGTCTTATTCCTTTGTTGTGATAACTATAGCTCCGCCTGCAGCCTTCTCCCCATAAATTTTTACTGCTTCCTCTCTTTTCAATACTGTAATCTCTTGTATCGATTCTGGATTCAAATTAGTTACCTCAGGCAGTGCCTCACTTTTAGAGGCAATTCCAAGTTCTTTGCCATTCAACACATAGAGAGGGTCGCCAACTGCAGCAAAGTCTGCTTCGCCCAGGGGTTTGCCGTCGCTGCCTTTTATCTTTTGCTCCAGCTCATAATCGTTTGTGATCACCGGACTGGCTGCTTCTGAAAAATTATCATGCTGTAGCTGCATGGCGTAATGGTTGATGGCACCCAGCATCTGTTGCTGCTTCTGGTGCAGGAGTGGGCGGTTTGCCAGCAGGTCGTCGTGCAGCATTTGGTAAGACATTTTGCGGAGACGCACGTAATCCAGCATAGCAGCAACACGAGGCTTTTCTGCGTCCGGGGCATCATCTATACTTTCCAGCAGGTTCTCGCTCTCTTCCCAAAGCGCAATTCCATTCGCTAGCATTGGCACCATTTCTTCTGCCTTTACGTTTTCGCCTGCTTTATCCATAGCAATCATTGCCTGCATTGCCTGCTGCTCGTTCTGGCCTATTTTTTCCACTACCTGCACATAGCGCGTTTTTCCTGTAAAGGGTATCAGGCTAAACCACACATACACCAGCAGCAAACCTGTCACCATGGTTATACTATTACCTACGGCGCTATACTTTTGGGTGATGTACCGGTCAGAGCGCAGCAAAAGCAGCGCGCCATATACTACGCCTGTCACCAGCCCTCCAACGTGTGCGGCATTGTCTATGCCATCGCGCATGCCATAGGCCAGGTTAAGGCCAATCACTACTGCCATACTACCTAACATTCCTTGCTTTGTCTTCCAATCCATCTCACGCTCTAGCAGGAGCACCATCAGCAACAGGCCAAACATCCCAAAAATTGCTCCCGAGGCACCCACTGACACATTAACCTCAGGGCTTACCCACCACAGGCTAATGACACTCCCAGCCAGGCCACACAGCACATATGCAAGTATAAACTGTACCCGCCCTATCAGCATTTCCAGCTGTGCACCTATATTCACCAAAGCCATCATGTTGAACAAGAGGTGCAGTAAGCCACCGTGCAGAAACATACTGGTAAGCAGGCGCCAAGGCTGCCCTGTTAAGGTATAAGGCCCAAAGTTGGCTCCTAGATCTACCAGACGTGCCGCATCGGGCTCTAATACATGCAAGCCAAGCAAAGCTCCCACTATAAATACCAGCAGGTTCAGGTTTAGCAGGATGGGTGTAACAAAATAGTTTTGCTGCGGCACAAACAGCTGCAAAAAGCCATTGATCTTTTGGCCCAGTGTTTCCCGTTGAGGCTGTGCCTGTTCTGCGGGCTCCCATTCAGGCACTTCTTCGCCTCGCTTCTCCAACGCTGCCATAGCCGCCTGCACAGCCTCTGGCTCATACTCCTGGTGTTGCTGCACAACCTCCTTTAAATCTTCTGTGCTCAGTGCTTCAGCCTGTGCAGTATAATCTCTTTCCATTTTCGATATATTCTTATGTAAATATAGGAATAAACCACTATGGTAAAAATCAAACCGCTGCGAATGGAGTGCTTATAACCTTCGGTCTCCGGAAAAGGTACAATTAAGCACAACAAAACAATTATGACAGAAACAAAAGCACTATCATACTATACTTTAAAGAGCGGCAACAGCCCATTGGTGGCAACAGCCATACATGATGGCCACGAGGTAAGGCCTAATCTGAAAAGCCTTTTCAACCTGACATCAGAAGAGCGCCTGCGCGAAGAGGATCCTTATACTTCAGCTTGGGTAAGTATAACTGATAACCACGTGATAGGCCATTACTCCCGCTTCGAGATGGACCTGAACCGGCCACCTGAAAAAGCGATTTACCGCGTTCCGGAAGATGCCTGGGGTTTAGAAGTATGGAAGGATGCATTGCCGGAGCACCTGGCGCAGGAGTCGATGGGCAACTATAATAAATTTTATACTGATGTAAAGGCAATGCTAAGCAAGCTAATTGAACAGCACGGTTGCATTGTGGTTTATGACCTCCATACCTATAACCACCTTCGCGAGGGACAAACAGGACCACCTGCTGACCCGGAGCAGAACCCGGAGGTAAACATCGGCACCGGCAACATGAACCGTGAAAAGTGGGCTCCCGTGGTAGATGGCTTCATCCACAGCCTGAGCAGCCATGATTTTCGGGAGCGAAAGCTGGATGTGCGGGAAAATGTAAAGTTCAAGGGCGGCCACTTCATGCGCTGGATCCACGATACCTTCGGCGACAGCGTATGCGTGATGAGCATCGAGTTTAAGAAGTTCTTTATGGATGAGTGGACGGGAGAGCCGGACCAAAAGCAGGTGCAGGAGATAAAGCAGGCACTACAGCAAACCACCAAACCCGTACTGGAGGCACTGGCCCAGGTATGCCAAGTATAGCTCTTATTGTAATGAATGACTACCTGACAAATGACGTACATTTCTATTAAAAAGAACTATAGGTTACTTCCTGACACTCCACATGCTTATCGTAACTAAGCAGTTGTGTAAAAGCGAAAGAGTATCTCAGCTTGCGTAGCGTACATCAATCTATAAGTCCTATGTCTTTCATCACAGAGTCTTTTATCTGAATGCCTGCCCACCTGAACAACCATGATAGAAAGTATAACCGATAGCTTTATAACCAAAATTACCCGCAGCCTGACACGCGGCAAGCAGGTGCACCGGCGGCTACCGCAGGGCGGCCTTATTTACATCGATAGGCCCCTGCCCTTTTTAGTACTTTTCCGCCACCCCAGCGGCCAGCCCGATCACCCCACAGCCGACTTTCTAAAAGCCAATGCCTCCTATATTATTTCGCACCAGGAGCGCACTGAAGAGCTACGGCCTCTTGTGCAAAGCATAGCCAAGGCGATGGCCGATAAGTTTGGTGCCTTTATGATTATTGAGTTGCTAGCGCCACCTGCCGATGCTGCCGATGTGCCGCTTTTTAAGGTACTCGGGCCAGAGAAACAGCTACCTACTTCCACCAAAACCATTGTGCAGGAGCTGCAAAGTATAAAGCTAAGCACTATTCATACTTCTGTCGCAACCGACTCAAACGCTCCTTTGCTGCAGGAGCCCCTTTGCCTGATGCCAGAAGAGGAGCTGAAAAAGCACGCTATCCTGATGCTGGGGCTACAGCTCAAGCCTATTTATAAGAATGCTGCCACCGGTAAAATATACCCTTTGTTGCTGCGCAACCTCCGTGAGCAAGTAGCTAACGCCATCAAAAAAACTGTTTTTGATTTTATAAGCGTCCAAACCACCCACCATCCGGTACACTTTCAGGCGCTGGGGCGGCAGGCAGTAAACCGGGTGGTGTGGCGCATTGATAAGCAGCTAACCAGCATCAGCGACCAGTTTCAGTTTCTGCTGCTCGTAACGCCGGTCAATAATAACAATGCCTGGGCAGAATTTAAGAAGGCTAAGTATAAGCAAGCACCTATCTTCCATTACCGCCTCATGCCCATCGATGCGGACCAACTGAAGCGGAAACTCTACAATATCTCTATTGAGAAAGTGGATGACCCTACCTTAGGCTACCTGTTCCGCGACAAGCGCCACGAGCTGGACAAGATGCTGACCATGCTCTCCGACCGTAATACGCCTGACTTTCTCTACAGCAGCATGCAGCTTTACGGTACCGTTGACGAGCAACTGCTGAAAATTGCCGAAGGCATACTTGCCGCCATTCCCGAGCCTGTGCGGGAGAAAGATGTGGAACTAATACCTGTAGCTGAATTTGCCGCACAGGCCGAACGAGAAATTGCTTTTCTGAAAGACCAATACCGAGCCCTAGACTCTGGCGTGGATGTGCGGGATGACATTGTAGGCTTGATTGTGTCTGAAGGCCGGCTGAATGTAGGAACCGACGCTAAAATTCCGCGCCACCGGGCCGAGGCGCTGATACAGCATGAGGTGGGCACACACATTCTCACCTACTTTAACGGAAAGGCGCAACCACTCCGACAGTTGTACATGGGCAGCCCCGGCTACGAAGAGCTACAGGAGGGGTTGGCGGTACTCAGCGAGTGGCTGGTAGGCGGCTTAGACCACGACCGCCTGCGTATACTGGCGGCACGTGTGGTGGCTGTATACCACCTCACCAAAGGCTGCAGCTTTACCGATAACTTCTCCAGACTGAAGGAGGAGTATAATTTCAGCGACGAAACGGCCTGGGACGTAACCATGCGCGTGCACCGCGGCGGCGGCCTGACAAAAGATGCCGTATACTTGCGCGGACTGGTGCACCTGCTCAGCTACCTGAAAGAAGGACATGAACTGGAGCCGCTGCTCATTGGCAAAATCCGCCAGGACTACATCCCGATTGTGCAGGAACTCATTTACCGGAATGTGCTGCGCCCGGTGCCCATTAAACCGCGCTACCTGCTCGACGATAGCATCAAACCTAAGCTAGAACAACTTAAAGCCGGCATATCAGTATTTAATTTACTGTAATCAATCAGCCACATCATCAACTAAAGTATAAATAGCACCCCATGACTATAGGATTTGTAGTAAACGACATAAAAACAGAAAAACCGAACTATTCAACCATCTTTCTGGCGCAGCGCATGCACAACCAGGGTCATACAGTTTACCTGATGGGCGTTGGCGACCTGGCCTACTACCCGGACGGCTACATGGGCGCTACCGCTGTGCAAGCCGACCCGAAGCATAAGTATAAAGCACTGGCCACATACCTGGAGGCTATTCAGGGTGATAAGGCAAACAGAGTACGCGTTACTGCACCAGACCTGGACGTGCTCATGCTCCGCAACGACCCTTCTTCAGAAGGCGAAGGCCGCGGCTGGGCACAGAACGCAGGTATAATTTTTGGCCAGCTGGCAATACGCCATGGCGTTATTGTGCTCAACGACCCTACCAAGCTTTCTGATGCGGTGAATAAGATGTATTTCCAGCATTTTCCAGAGGCTGTTCGCCCACGCACTCTTATTACCCGCGACAAAGACGAGATAAAGGAGTTCTTTAATGAGCAGAAGAATAACATCATCCTGAAACCGCTACAAGGCTCCGGTGGATCTGGTGTGTTTATGGTGAAAAAGGATGACTCCACTAACCTGAACCAGATTGTGGAAGCCATCAGCCGCGACGGCTATGTAATTGTACAGGAGTATTTGCCAGAGGCTACCGAGGGTGATGTGCGTCTGATCGTAATGAACGGAGAAGCCCTGCAACATGAAGGCAAGTACTGCGCCATCCACAGAGTTACCGGAAAAGACGACATCCGTAGCAACCTGCATGCCGGAGGCTCTACGCAGGCGGCCAAGGTAACGCAAACCATGCTGGACCTGGTGGAGCTTGTACGGCCAAAACTAATTCAGGACGGCATGTTCTTAGTTGGTCTTGATATAGTTGGAAATAAGCTAATGGAAATCAACGTGTTTAGCCCAGGCGGTTTGCACGATGCCAGCGAAATGGAAGGCGTGGATTTTTCTGTTCCTATCATTGCCGCTCTGGAGCGAAAGGTGCATTACAAAAACACTTACGAAGCCCAAATCAACAATCGTACAGTGGCCATGATCTAAGGTTAGGGCAATTCGTTAAATAAGAAAAGCAGGGTTCAGCCCTGCTTTTCTTATTTATACTTCATACTATGATGCATAACAGGAGCTACTCTTTACCTGTTGCAGGTATTTTCACGTTAAATCAGCTTTGACAGCCTAATAACTTTAAAATTTAA
>NZ_JBHTLD010000258.1:0-5969 GCF_042678745.1 Pontibacter rugosus
ATAGATATATGATCATCTATTCATGTATAAATTTATACATATCTGCTGCTGTTATAGTTCCTGTGTTATGAAGATAATATCAAGGGTGGAATGAAGGCTTATACTATCTGGCAGGAGCAAGATGTGCATGCCTAATGCAGACAGGATATTTATAGGTGGCAAAAGCAAAAAAAAGCGCCGGCTATTGCCGGCGCTTTCACTACTGTATATATATAAAACCAACTAGTTTGGTTGAAGAGTACCTGTATGTTGTGCAATATCAACACCTAAGCCTTGTGCAATTGCCATCCCCAAGCCCATGTCGGCACGGAAAAAGTGGCACAGCTGGCGGTTGATAATCTCGGTTCTCTTTGGTCCGCTAATACCGTTCATGGCTCCGATGATGTTGCTGATTGTAGCACGTTGCTCGTCTGGAGTCATGAGACGGAATAGGTCTCCTGGTTGAGTATAATGGTCGTTTTCACCAACTCCATTACGATCATACCAATCAGCTACTACGTTCTGGCCCAGGTCTTCTGCAGGCTCTCTGTACTTTTCATCTGCTACAGAAGTATCGAAGCTGTTCGGGAAGTAGTTCGGTTTGCTGCCACCATTGCCGTCAACTCGCATTGCACCGTCGCGCTGGTAGTTGTTTGTTGCAAAAGGGCATCTGTTTACCGGAATTTGCTCGTAATTGGCCCCTAAACGGTAACGCTGGGCATCAGGGTAACCAAGTATACGCCCTTGCAGCATTTTGTCTGGAGAGAAAGAAATGCCATCAACAATATGTGCAGGGGCAAATGCTGCCTGTTCCACGTGTGCAAAATAGTTGTCCGGGTTCTCATTTAACTCCAGCACACCTACATCCATCAGCGGGAAATCCTTCTGAGACCATACTTTAGTTACATCAAATGGATTCCACTTATAGTTAGCAGCTTCTTGTGGTGTCATAATCTGCACTTTTACAGCCCAGCGAGGAAAGTCACCTTTTTCGATAGCCTCTACTAAGTCACGTTGCGCCTGATCCGGGTCAAGGCCTTTCATTTTTGTTGCTTCTTCGTCGTTAAAGTTCTTAATGCCCTGAAGCGTTTTAAAATGGAACTTCACATAGAAACGCTCATTATCAGCATTGATAAATGAGAACGTATGGCTGCCGAAACCATGCATGTGGCGGTAAGAAAGCGGTGTGCCACGGTCGCTCATCAAAATCATGATCTGGTGTAAGCTCTCTGGGTTAAGGCTCCAGAAGTCCCATACCATGGTTGCGCTCTTTGTATTTGTATAAGGGTCGCGTTTTTGAGTGTGTATGAAGTCAGGAAACTTCTTAGGGTCTTTTATAAAGAACACAGGCGTATTGTTGCCTACTAAATCCCAGTTTCCATCTTCTGTATAGAATTTAAGCGCAAATCCACGTGGATCGCGTTCGCTATCGGCGCTGCCTTTTTCGCCACCTACAGTAGAGAAGCGTAGAAAAACTCGAGTCTCTTTGCCTACTTCACTGAAAACCCTAGCTCTTGTATACTTCGTAATATCATGTGTAACAGTAAATGTACCATAGGCTCCAGAGCCTTTTGCATGCACTACGCGCTCAGGTATTCTTTCGCGGTTAAAGTGTGCCAACTTCTCATGCAGGAAAAAGTCCTGAAGCAAAATTGGTCCGCGAGGTCCAGCTGTCTGGCTATCCTCATAATCATAAACTGGTTTTCCTGATGCGGTAGTAATACGGGTGTGTTTTTCTTGTTCGCTCATGATAGGATGTATAAGGGTGATCTAGATTGTTGTAATGCTTCAAAGGTATAGGAACTAAGTATATAGATCAAATCAATAAAATTGATTATTAAATAGTTTTATACTATTATGATGTGTGTATTCTTTTAATGGTAATAGAAATATGGTTTTAAGAGGTTCATATTAAACAAATCATCAAGCATGTAGAAAGGGGGTTCAACTATACTTTCACTAAATTTTCAGTAACAGATGAACTTAAGAAGAACAGAAGCAGTTTGTGCATCAAATTACCCATATGCTATAGCTTGATTTATAGCTTGTTGTACTTATTCTGTTCCACTAAATGAAAACAAACTGTACCCTTATGCAGCGTTTGCTGATATGTTGTTCTGTTTCTATGCTTACTTTTCAGGTTGCACAAGCGCAGGTAAACATGGGCGAACATCGTACTACTTATAGCCAAAATTTTGATGGTTTGCCGGTTAGTGGCAGCGATATTTGGGAAAGTGGTGGTGAGTATTTGCCAGGTTGGTCTGTATTTCGTAGCAAGGCAGCGAATAGCTTAACTGCAAATAACGGTGGCAGTAATACAGGTGGCCTCTACAGTTATGGATCTGAAAGATCCTCAGACCGGGCTTTAGGTTCTATTAGCTCTGCGGTAGCGGGAGAATTTACTTATACAGTTTTGCTTCAGAATAATACAGGCAGAACTATACAGGCGGTAGACCTAAGTTATATAGGTGAGCAATGGCGTATTTCAAACAGTACTGCCGGCCAGCACGTCATCTCCTTTTATTATGCTGTCAGCAGCGACAAAAATAGTTTTACGCCTTCTCCTTCGTCTGATAGAAACTGGACGGAGCTGCCAGAAATGAAGTTTTACGGACCAAAGTATAAGTTACCAGGTACGGCTTTAAATGGCAATGCAGCTGATAATCGTCAGCTGCTGCAAACTTCACTGCCTTTGGAGATTCCTGCTGGGCATTACCTGATGTTACGCTGGAAAGATGCTGACGAACTGGAGGCTGATCATGGGCTGGCCGTAGATGATTTTTCAATAACATGGTATCCGGAGCAGGTGCTAGAGCCCGTTCCATTACCAGTAGAATTAGTTAAGTTTAAGGCTAACACCCAAGGAGCACTAGTTGAGCTGAAGTGGCAAACAGCCAGCGAACAAAACAGCAGCCATTTTACTGTGGAGCGAAGCACTGATGGGAAAAACTATGAAAGTATAGGTATGGTTACTGGACAAGGTTCTTCCTCCAGCATCATGAACTATACGTTTTTAGACGAGGCACCCGTTGCAGGCACTTCTTATTACCGGCTAAAGCAGGTGGACCTTGATGATAGTTTTAGCTACTCTATCGTTGAGGCCGTAACACGATCTGTAGCGCATATGGTAAATGTGCATCCGACAATTACATCAGATGTGCTTTTAGTGAACACTGATAAAAAGCTGCAGCAGGCAATGATAATTGATTTGATGGGGAAACGCCATTTAATCACTGTGTTACCTCATAAGCTAAGCAGGCATACTATACCTGTCAGCAGCTTAAGTAAAGGTACTTATATTTTAGTGCTGCTGGATGCAGATGGGCAGCGGCATTCTACAAAGTTTATCAAGATGTAAGGTGCTTAGAACTTTATCGGGTTCAAGCTTATGAGCAGCTTGTTTACTGCAATTTTAGCTCATGAAAAAAGGGCTCTGCTTTACCAGCAGAGCCCTTTTAAAGTATAAATCTTACTGTTAGACAGAGAAACTGTCGCCGCAGCCGCAGGTACGGGTAGCATTTGGGTTGTTAAAGTAAAAGCCTTTACCATTCAGGCCATCTGAGAAATCAAGCTCAGTTCCTGCCAAGTATAAAAAGCTCTTCATATCAACCACAACTTTCACGCCTTTGTCTTCAAACTCCTGGTCCATTGGCTTTACCTCGTCATCAAAGTCGAGGTTGTAAGACAGGCCCGAGCAGCCACCACCCGCCACAGAAGCACGCAAGCGGTACGAGTCATCCAGCTGAGCATCCTGCTTCAGCTTAACTACTTTCTCTTTTGCTTTGTCTGATACTGTGATCATAATCTTAATAATTTAGGAGACTGGATTGAGCACCACACTAAAAACGGTGATCGTGTTCATGTCTCGGCCATAGTATAGTTTATCTAACGCTTCATACATATTACGGGACCTGAAGTAAGAAGTGTTAAGCTCTTTATCATCGCGGGCCATCCATTGTACCGTGTAGGAGCTTTCCATGTCACGGTAACTCTGGACGTACTCCAGCATCTTCCGTAACACTTCCAAACGATCATACCCAATTTCCGAGTGCAGCAGAAAAGACTGCTGGTGGCGCGGATTAACTGTAATAAGGTCGAGGCGCAGTTTATTATCGAGTTGCCTGAATTCAAAAAGCAGACTGCTACCGCTTATGCCTAAGTGGTTTTCAATCTGCTTTTGAATGCGTGCACTCTCTACATGTACATCTGCAGTTGACTCCATCGAGTCTGGGTTTTCTTAGTGATGAGACTTAGCCATTTCCAATTCTGGAAGGCCGTTCTTAACTCTATAGTCGTTGATAGCTGTTTTAATAGCATCTTCAGCAAGTACAGAGCAGTGAATTTTAACCGGAGGTAAGGCTAGCTCTTCTACAATTGCCATGTTATCGATTGCCAGAGCCTCGTCTACCGTCTTTCCTTTAAGCCACTCTGTCGCCAGAGAAGAAGATGCGATAGCAGAACCACATCCAAAAGTTTTAAACTTAGCGTCAGTGATTACCTGGTTCTCGTCAACCTCAATTTGAAGACGCATTACGTCACCACACTCAGGTGCACCAACAAGGCCAGTACCAACATTGTTTTTCGCTTTATCTAATGTACCAACGTTTCGTGGGTTGGTATAATGATCGATTACTTTATCTGAATAAGCCATAGCTTTTATTTAATTACAAATGATTAATTACTAATTGAACCAAGCACCACGAATCATTCCTAATTCGTAATTCTTAATTCGTCATTATTAATGTTCTGCCCACTCAATTGAGTTAAGGTCTATACCTTCTTTAAACATCTCCCATAGTGGAGAGAGTTCACGAAGTTTGGCAACTGCTTCTTTTACGTGGTTGATAGCGAAGTCTATTTCTTCTTCTTTTGTGAAGCGGCTTAAACCGAAACGCAGGGAAGAATGGGCCAGGTCATCGCTCAAACCTAATGCTTTTAATACGTAAGATGGCTCTAAAGAGGCTGAAGTACAGGCAGATCCGGAAGAAACAGCCAAATCTTTCACACCCATCATCAAACCTTCGCCCTCTACATACTTAAACGAGATGTTAGATACGTGTGGCAGACGGTGCTCTGTAGAACCGTTGATGTATGATTCTTCGATAGTGGTCAGCTCACGCTCTAATCGGTCACGCATGGCAGAAATGCGCTGAGTATCAGACTCCATGTCCTGCTTTGCAATTTCAGCTGCTTTACCTAAGCCAACTATGCCGGGTACGTTAAGGGTACCAGAACGCATGCCACGCTCGTGTCCGCCACCATCCATTTGGGCAGTAACCTTAACACGTGGGTTTTTACGGCGTACGTACAAAGCACCTACACCTTTAGGTCCGTACATTTTGTGGGCAGAGAAAGCCATCAGGTCAATGCCGTCAGCCTCAACATCCACAGGAATTTTGCCTACAGCTTGTGTACCGTCCGTAAAGAACAGAACGCCATGCTTCTTAGCGATCGCAGAAATTTCACGGATTGGCTGAATAACACCAATCTCGTTGTTAGCGTACATAATAGAGATAAGAATAGTCTTATCTGTGATAGCGTTTTCCAGTTCCTGCAGGTTAACAAGACCTTTCTCATCAACTTGAAGATAAGTAACCTTACCGCCCATTTTCTCAATGTGCTTGCAAGGGTCAAGTACTGCTTTGTGCTCAGTTGTTAAGGTAATAATGTGATTACCTTTGGAAGCGTACATCTCGAAAACGCCTTTTAGAGCCAGGTTATCAGACTCTGTAGCGCCAGATGTGAAAATAATTTCTTTTGGAGAACAGTTGATAAGCGATGCAATCTGCTCACGAGCATAATCAACCGCTTCTTCAGCTTGCCAGCCAAAAGCGTGATTACGGGATGCAGCGTTACCAAACAAGTTAGTCATGTATGGCATCATCGCCTCCAGTACGCGCGGGTCTAGCGGCGTAGTAGCGTTGTTATCCAGGTATATAGGTAGTGTTAGCATATAACTCGTGGTTTCTTTATTTATACTGTTTTATTAA
>NZ_JBHTLD010000259.1:0-5953 GCF_042678745.1 Pontibacter rugosus
CACCTATTATAAGAAATAAAAAATGCAGTCTTATAACACTCCGCTAGATCTTGTGCTGTTGGTAGATGATGATGATACTACCAATTTTTTAAATCAACGACTTCTGAACGAGATGAATATCTCTAAGGAAATTAAAGTTTTGAAGAATGGAAAAGAGGCTATAGATTATCTGGTAAAGGCTTACGGACCGGTGCAAATTGATGGTTTTAAACGACCTGATATTATATTCCTGGATATTAAGATGCCTGTAATGGATGGCTTCACTTTCCTGGATGAGTATCAGAAAAAAGGATTGGATGAAGCCAATTTGGTGATCATTCTGATGCTAACCTCTTCTGCCAGTTTCTATGATCTTGAGAAATTAAAAAATTACAGTAAAGTAAAGAAGCATTACTCAAAGGCGCTGACAAAGCATGATGTGCGAGAAATAATGAATGAATTTTATAAAGAAAAAGCTTTATAGCAATAAAAAAGGCGCTTACAAATAAGCGCCTTTTTTATTGCTCCTCCACTACTATTTCAGAGGCAGGCCATGTTAGTATAAAGCTGCTGCCACGGCCAGTAGACTCTACCCAAACCTTTCCACCTTTCTCTTCTACTAACTTACGGACAATAGATAAGCCAAGTCCAGTGCTATCGGAGCGATGCAAAGCACTGCCCGTATCATACATGTGAAAAATCTGCTTTTGCACCTGTACAGGTATGCCCGGGCCATTGTCTTTGATGATGAAGGTCAGCCATTCATCCAGAATGGAGCATGAGACAGTGACAACAGCATTTTCTGGCTGATCGTGAAATTTAATAGCGTTCCCGATGAGGTTGCTAAAAATCTGGAACAGGTATACTTCCTGAGAATACAGCACGGGGAGATTCTCGCTTATCTCAAATTTAAAAGAGGGCGGAACATCTAATGAACTAATAACCTGATGAATGAGGGTGTGCATTTCTAACACTTTTTTAGGCAGGTTATGGTGGCCTGATAGCGAGTAAGCAAGTATGCCGGTAATCAGCCTGTCCATCTTTTGTGTTTGCTGGCGCAGCATCGGAAACATAGCCTGTGCTTCGGTAGTATGATTGGCTTCCAGGCATGCTTCCAGGGCCGTTGTTAAGCCATTTATGTTTTGAAGCGGAGCTCGCAGGTCGTGTGAGACTGTATGGGCAAAGGCATCCAGGTTTAGGTTTATTTCCTGTAGCAGCTGATTTTTTTTGTCACGTTCTTCCAGCAATTGACTGATGTCCTGATTTGATTGCTGGAGCTGCCCGTTTAGCCTTCTGATTTCATATAGTTGCTGCTCGGCTTCCAGATTGCGCAGGTGCAACTTATCCATTACCTCCAGCAACTGCATGTTCTGTTTCTTTATCTCTGCATAAGGAGATATGTCTGCTTCATTTTTGAATTCTTCTGCCCAAACATCTAAAACTCCTTTGGAAACTGCAGCCCCTAAGGCAGGTAGTTTTTTGCGTAATACTACTCTTGTCCCTTTCTCAAACTCGCTTTCGATGCTGAACACGTCCACTAGCTTTTTGGAGTTTTGAATACCCGTGCCTCTGTTTCCCGGCAGAAAGTTTTGTCGGTTGAGTATCCACTCCAGGTTGCCAATGCCGCGGCCTCTGTCGCTTACAATTGCTTCCAGGTAATTAAAACCACCGTCCTCTAACATGTTAAACTGGATACTTCCGCTCCCAACATGCTCTACCACATTACGGCAAATTTCAGACACAGCGGTGGCAAACTTAGTTTGGTTTGCCTGTTGCATACCTAAACGTTCTGAGAGTTGCATAGCCCGCTTGTAGGCTAGTACCACATCCAATTCGTTATTGATATTGATTTTAAGTATAACTCGCTGCATCTATATTAAGCTTTACCTTTACAAACTACTACGAGTGTATCATCTGTTTGGCGGCAATACTCTTTATAAACTAGTGCGGCTGTGGTAGTGGCAAGGTGGCGGTTTAGAGAAGGGTACTTATGCAGATCCCATCTGGATTTTATGCCATCCGAGTGTACTATAAGCATTCTGTTACGTCCCCAGTCAAGGGCCTGGTTACTCAAAGTGTTTGGTATGTTATGCCCTAAGATACCGTTATAGGAAATAATGTTTTTATATCCCTGACCTGCCATAGAACCATCTGCGGAAAATAATTTTCCGGCTATATTGCCTATGCCACAGTAAGTCATTTTCTGGGTGTTACCGCTGATGCCAGCCATAAAACCTACCGCACCCCGGGTCCTTTTTATCTTCTCATGTATGTTTCTAAGCATTTGGTCAGGTGGTAGCAGGGGAGAGGTGTTAAACACCTCGCTAGCCTGCCGTGATGCCTCATGAGCATTACTACCGTGCCCAAGCCCATCTAAGGCCAACAGGTAAAGCTCAGGCCCGTTTTCGATAACAGCCAGGCCATCACCGCACATGGTTTCATTTGGTTTGGCAACCATTATGTAGCCTAACTCATGGCGCTTTGCCTGCTGAGCGCGTTGGTCATACTTACCGGCTTTGTATATTCTGGAAAGTATAATGGTGCCGATTTCTGGCTGAGTAAAAAGATCAAATACATCAGATTGCCTTTTGATTGCCCCAAGCCCTTCGCCGGCAGAACCAAAGGTAGAAACGCCATCCTCCTGCATACGAACAGGGTCACGCATGCCTTCGCCATTATCAAGACAGATGATCTCAATGCCTGTTTTCTCGATGGTGCGGACGAGCAATTCACCTCCTTTTGGCACATGCTTAACTAAGTTAGATGCCATCTCTGACACAACTATATTTACTTTGCCAACTTCACTGGCCGAAAAACCTTGTGCTTCAGCAATACGAGTGATGTCTCGCTTAGCTATACTTGCATATGATTTATCAGGAATAAGAAATTTCTGATGTTGTTTAACGTCCATTCTTCCAGTGGATTATAGTCACAGTGGTTCCCTCACCGCATTTGCTCACAATATCAAATTCGTTTACAAGGCGTTTGGCTCCCGGTAATCCAAGCCCTAGGCTCTTGCCTGTGGTAAATCCATCCTGCATGGCCAAAGACACATCTGCTATACCTGGTCCTTCGTCTACAAAGGCAAGCCTTACCCCAGACTGAGCATTTTTACTGATAATCTCCAGCCTTACATGGCCTCCACCTGCATACTTAAGCATGTTACGCACCAGTTCGCTCGCAGCGGTAATAAGTTTGGTTTGGTTTACAAGGCTCATACCTATTTTGGTGCTGTATTCACGCACTCTGTTTCGAAAAGGTACTACATCCTGCTCCCGCACGATTTGCATCGTGTCTTTAGTCATTACGATCATCTGCGCCCTCCTCGTCTTCTTCGGAATGATGGCTTAAATCGATTTTGGTATAGAGCAATTCCATTCCTTTTTCAACATCCAGGGCAGTATGAACCCCCTGTAGCGTAAGGCCCAGCTCTACCAGCGTAATGGCTACAGCAGGTTGCATGCCCACCACCACTGTTTCAGCATCCATAATGCGTGACATAGAGGCAATGTTGCCTAAAATCCGACCCATAAAAGAGTCTACTATGCTTACTACAGAAATATCAATTAAAACACCTCTTGCCCCGGTTTTACTTACCATAGATATCAGGTCGTTCTCCAGGTTAAGAGCAAGGCGGTCGTAAAGGTCTACTTGAATGGTAACCAACAGAAAGGGCCCCATTTTCAGGATTGGAATTCTTTCCATGGTGCTTATTATTTAGTAAAGTTAAAAGCTGCGGTTTTGTTAACCTTCCTAACCTCCACGTTACGCATGCTAAAAGCTAGTTGTAGTGCGCTGGCAAGTGTAGCTTTTGTCTTGATGTTAGATAAATCGATGCCCAGGTGCACAATAGTTTGTGCAATTTCGGCACGAATACCACTGATGATACATTCAGCACCCATCAGGCGTGTGGCACTTACAGTTTTGATCAGGTGTTGAGCCACCAGAGAATCTACTGCTGGTACGCCAGATATATCAAGTATAGCAATGCTGCTGCCTGTGTTTACAATCTCCTGTAGTAGGTTTTCCATTACTACCTGTGTGCGGGCGCTATCAAGAGTTCCAATTATCGGTAGCGCCAGAATGCCTTCCCATACACGTATTACTGGTGTTGAGATTTCGTTTATCTCATCGTTCTGGCGAAGTATAACTTCTTCACGGCCTTTGATGAACGTATCAAACGTTACCATACTCAGGTTGTCGAGCAGGTTATTTATGATGATCAGTTCCTTGTACAGTGTTTCCGGCTCATTCTGATACTCCTGTTCCAGTACAGAACAAATGGCTTGTTTTAGGCTAAGAACATACATGCCAGTTTCGCGGGGGCTAAAACCCTGGCGTGCTCTTGTGATGGAAATATCCGTCAATATATCTGTTACTTGTTCAAATTCAGGAGCGTATACATTGTCTATATTGCCGTTTGCCACAGCGCGGGCCAAACCACTTAATAGCTCGTCAGATTGGCGGTGCAGTTCGTCATTAGAAATCAGATCATCCCGAAGGGCCGCATCTTCTAACTGATTCTGTAACCAGATATCAAGAATGCTTTTCTTTTTGTTCAGTAGTAATTGAGCTGTTGTGTTCATAAAATGGCTATCAGAGCTTTCAATATATAAAAGTGGAAAATGAAGAGGGTGAATTTTGGCTTAAAGGTACACATTCTATAGACAAACATGGAGCGCAATTTTAAGTTAAATGGCGGCGCAAAGTGTAAACACCGGCAGGTTTAGCCCTGCATAATATCTCTTGTTACTTTTAGGCTTGTTTGAGCGATACCTTGAAGAGTGTTTTTATACTTCCTGAAAAGCTTTAGGTGCAGAGCATGATGTAATGAATATCGAAACTTAACATAGGCTTACGCATGACGTATAGCTAGTGTTTATACTGCCTAATGATATGTTTGCAATGCAAAACCGAAAGTTGATTTATTTGATTGTATGGACGAGTCTTATGATCGCTGGTTGTTCTCCTATTAGAATTTTGGACACTGAGTCTGATGCAGGTTTCAAATTGGGAAACTATACTTCCTTCGACTTTTATGAAGTGGAAGCTAGTGGGGAGGCTTTAGAACCATACGCTACACAGCTCGATTTTCTGAAGCAGGAAATCTCACAGCAGTTGCAGCAGCGCGGACTCACCAGAAACACCACCAATCCGGACCTGAAAATTAATCTCGGCATTGTAGTGTCTGAAGAAGTTCAAACACGTGAGACAAATATTCTGACGGACCCGCCATACTACATGGGGCAGCGCCGTTATACCTGGAAGAGCCGCGATGTGGAAGTTGGGCGCTACCAAAAAGGAACGCTGTCTTTGCACCTGGTAGATCATGCCGCCAACGAATTAGTTTGGGAAGGTGCAGCGGGAGGAGTAGTGCCAAGCGATAATACCTCTAAACTGCAAAAGCGAATAAGGCAGGGGGTAGCGCAGCTGGTGCAGAAGATTCCGCAGTAAGCTTCTGCTAATTCTGAACCGCAACTTCTAAATATTATGAAGGGGTATAGGCTTGAAGTTTAATTTGATCACAGGCAATTTGCAACGCAAAGTATGAGTGTATTTAATATAAAGCTAAACCATTCTTAACTTATTTCAAATATCCACTCTTCAGCACTTTCCAGATCATGAAAGCTTTGGTATTGTAGTTTGTCAATCATTATAGGTAATGCCTTCACACGAATTTGCTCCGCAACCATCTGCATAATAACATCACCTGACAAAATAGAAGCTGTTTTTTTTAGATTTGTTTGAGTGAGTAAAGGTGTGAATACATTTGTGAGCCACACCTGATCACTTACATTTGGTGCAGAATAGCGTGAAGCATCATAAATCCAAAAGAAAAGGTTGTGTTCTGTAATGAGTTTATGCGTGTACAACATACCTTCTCTGTACTCCTGGCTATTTACAGATCGTAGCCATTTACTTCTGATAGTGCCTGTTTGTGTATTTACCTGATAGTTAAGATAATCTTTATAAA
>NZ_JBHTLD010000260.1:0-5869 GCF_042678745.1 Pontibacter rugosus
GAACTCTCCACGAAGTCTGCCGAAACAATGATACAGATTACCATGATACACATCATGCTTAAGAAATTATCCAAATGAAATTAAAACAGCCTCTTAAAATCTGATAATTTAATATGGCCATCAAAATTAGTAATCAAATCAGCAAATCCACCAATTAATGAATCTTTTGCTTCAAGCCATTTTTCAGTTAGTATACTTTTCTTTTGATTGCGCTCGAGCTTAGATACTCTTACCCTTCCCCTGCGTTTGAGTAGCAATTTTACCTGCATTCTTTTTATAGCGTAACCAGGTACATTTTCAGTCAAGGGAGTCAAGAATCCGAAACCCATGTTTTCAAGGGCCTTTTCTTCCCGTTCTATCAACTGACTCCAGTTGTCATTAAACTCTAAATCTGTATTTATTCTATTTATTACAATAAGACGAATACATTCATGGATAACATTCCCCAAATGGTTCGCAGGAGGATAAGGTAATAGTGGCTTAAGGCAAGAATTAGAAAGAACTACACTGTAAGCACACTTGCTAATAGCTGTATACTTACTAGGAGAAATTCGTTTTAGAGGTAGAAGTATATGCTCCTGCATCAATTAATAAGTGATTTCTGATAACACCATCCTGGTCTCCTATGAAGGTTAAATGTATCAACAAACCTTAATACTCCACCATTTTCCGTTGCTTCTTGGTAAATCTCAAATACACACTCAGCTAACCATGTATTATCAGGAACATCTGGTATTCCGCTTTCATTAATCCTGCAATTCCAAAACGGATGAATGATGATTAAATAATATGCTTTTGTCTTTGACACCAGAACAGGTAATTCAAATCCTTCCAGTACATCAAACTCAAAGCTTTCAGCAAAATTGTTCCTCAGCTGGACGGCATCTTCAAACCAGCTATCTAATTCAGGGAAACCATCAAATTGCCCATCTACACCTGCTAAATAATTTCTGTTTATTAAGACACGAAGTAGCGCTATACCTAAACGCCAGTCAAGCAAGCCATGATAATTCATATTCCTGAAAACCTTCAAACAATCATAACAAGCATCTTTACAATGTCTATGTTCTGCACTATGAATCTTTAGCAAGTATTCAGAAATTACTTCGGCATTTCTTGCACCATCACTATCTACACTTTCAGTAATAGTTTGGTTGATTTCATTAAATAGTTTCCTTACAAATCCAGAGCCATTTGGAAGCTCATCGGTGAGGATTATTTCAGCGGTTTCCTTCCCATTTTCCGAAGAAACCTTCCTTATATCAGCAATCTCTATTTCAACTGGATCCACATCGAGCTTATCTGCAACTACTCGCTGCAACAAGAAAGCTGCTGAGTAAAATGCTGACCGTATTCCCGCATAATTATAGTAGCGAGATTGATCGAACATATTTAAAGTCAGTTCAGACGGAATATGTCTGGGTTTCAGTCTAAATATCTCAGTATTCTTATGGGCTGCAAGCGCAATTTGCTCAAAAGAATTTCCATTATCAGAAAAACTAAAGTGATAATTAGTTTTCCTTTCTTCGTTAATGTTTGGGTAAAGATGTGTACCTCGTAATAACCACTGGCCACTATAGTTAAACCATTGTTTGTTATTAAATGGAAAACTATTACCGGTCCTCACAATCGAGCCTTCAAAAAACTTGTCTCCATTTGTGTTTATCCGCCAAGCTACATCTCTATCGGCAATAGTGGCCTTAAAATTATCTCCATCAAATGCTGGTTCAGGTGTAGATTCATTACTACTCTCTGCAAGAATTGGAGGTCTTGAAAGCGTTAATTCTGTAATATCTTTTGAATCCTTCCCGATGGTTAAATTTGTTCTGTATGCAATAGGAGATTTTATGGGAAATATGTTTTCTGGAAAGCTCAAAAACACACCACACTCCAAACATTCATTGATATCAGGCCTATCCTTATAAGATGAATCAATATGACCATTATTGCACCGGATCATCCACCTCTCATTGTAAAATGGACGTTCTGAATTGTGAACTACTGGCTGGTTATGTCGACTATTTGTGACTATATAATCACCTGTAAAACCAATTGAAGTATGTATAGCCTTGTCCTTTGTTTTTTGAGCACCTGGTGCAAATTCGTATATGGCAAGGTCTGTATTCCTGTCTATGGATTTAAGGTTGTAACCCTGTCCATCACAACTTATATCATGGTAGAGGTTCCGGACAGACGTTGGCATGCCAAACATAGGTAATACGCCACCCTCTGCGAGTTTCTCTGCTATATCAATTGTTGAAATTTCATCATTCTCAATAACCTGATTGACTTTTGTCATAAAGTTATCATTTCCATTGTTGGTTATCCAGTTCGCTAACTCCTGCTTCTTATCAGAGCCAATACCTGGATTTAAGGCTTCAATAGTTATTTCTATCTCATTACGGTTATTGGAAATCCATTCTTGAATAGAATCCCTGTAATTATGCCACTGATCTATTTTCCCAAACTCTCCATGAACACTTGTTTGTCGTTCATTTCTGGATAATGCCATGAGATCTTCTCTTATGCTTGGTGCAAGCGGTATAAAAGCTTGTCTTAGCACTTCCTTTGAAAGAAGCCGTTTGATAATTCTGTCTTGCCCCATAGTTAAGAACGGTGGAGGGGGCGGATCACCAGTGATTTTATGTATATGGTTAAAATAGAATTCATCATGACTGCGGCCTCTGCAAAAAGTAAGAATTACTGAAAATGCTTGGCCTCGCCGTCCAGCTCGCCCAACACGTTGCTGGTAATTGAAACGTTGGGGTGGCATGTTAGCTAGCATGACTGCTTGCAATGAACCAATATCTACACCAACTTCTAGGGTTGTTGTTACACTTAAAAGGTCAATAGTCTTTACTGATGGTTGACCATCATCTTGTAAGATGATATTTCTGAAATGTCTCTGACGTTCAAACTGATCATCTGTTTGACCAGTTAATTCTTCACAATGCAATCTTATTGGGTTCCGTTTATTAACTGCAGAATGATAGGAAAGGTAATTATCCTTCCAGTACACTTTACATACAGTATCAGGTTGTTCTGGCAATAAGGTAGTATCAGGATGCTGTGTACAAACACCTGCAGATTTATGCAAGTGTGGACGTCCACCTCTCGGACTCTTCCAAACAGGATCATTTCCTGCTGCTACCTTTATATAAAGTTCCGCAATATTAATTCCTTGGTTATTCAGCACATTAAGTGCCGTTAATGTATTTAATACTATTTCTCCCAGCCGCCTTTCTTCGATAATGTTGATTTGTGCAACCTTCCTAATGTACTTCTTGAATAGAGATGGGAATGTACTGTAGTCCGATACATCAAGAGTACGAACATTATCGAAATCATTTGGAGTGTATCTATACTTATGCCCAAGTATGCGTATAGACGAATTAATTACTTCAAGAAATCGGTCACAGGATAATGTTGCATTACCAGCATTGGAAACAAATACTTCAGCATCAGGATTTATAGTTAAATATCCTAGTCCAGATGCCTCAAGGGAATAGAATAGGTTCCCAAAAAACAAGCTGGCTAATTGAACAAAAGTTCCTCTTTTAATTTCATCTTGAAATTCAACATTATCATTTGTCCAGCTTTGGCCCTCAAAATCAAACATTGAGAACCAAGGGTTATTTGACCGGGGGATATTTTGAAGGTGAATTGATGGGCCTCCAGGATTTACTCCTAATTGAATAAAACTTCTAATTAAAGGCGCACATTCATGTGTATTCAGCAAATGTACAAGGTCGTTAACCCGAACGATACGATTTTTGATTTTTGCAATACTCTGTACACTCTTTTCCCTTCTTTGCCTTTTTCTAGGATTCGGATCATTAACATTTATCTTACTATCTTCAATTGCTTCCTGAACCTCATAAAATTGTGATGCGTGTAGCTGCTCAAATTCATTCGCATCTTCTCCATTTTCTAGTACTGCCACAATCTTTGCTTTAATCAACATATTGTTATGCAGTTCGCTAATTAGTATTTCACGTAATAAATCAGTGAAGTGATTCCTTTCTATACCATTTGCGATTTGAGCAGCATCTTCCCGACTATCCGAAAACACAACCAGTTTTCTCTGCTTTGCATTGTCAGGCAACTGATAAACTAGTTCTTTCGCGAATAATTGGGTAGTCTTAGCAAAACCGGTTCTAAACCCCCGAATAGAAGAACCTTTAGCTCGGTACTGTTCATTTACACCGCATCCAGGACAAGTACAAGGAAGAGCTTTATGCGTGTCAACTAGATTTCCAAAATCATCCAGGTTCGCTTGCATTCTGGAATCAGCAACATCAGAGTGATCTAAATCCCTTAGCACTCTGAAGAAGTATCCACTTATCCAATTTTCTGGTTTATCTTCAACATCAAGATTATAGGGAGCAACATCTCCAGAATATTTATTCAAATAGGCTTCTGTCCATTGCGCGGTGTAGTCCGTTAAATTTACTCCTTCAAGTGTAGATTGTCTCCACCAAGCATCCATTGGCACAGTCCATTCTCCACGTGTTCTGTCATGGGGCGTGAACTCCTGATCGCCTTGAGGCCAGAATATCCCATATTCTTGGTATGTTCTCTTCTCCACAAGCTTTGCTGGTGTCTTTTCAGGAATACCTTCGATATTTGGACTTATTGGGAGCAATTCACAATAAACTGCTGTACCTAAATCTCCAGCCACACCTCTTTTACCTCCAAAGAGTGTTGTTCCGCAATTGTCGCAGTATAATAATTCAAGTACACGATGGCCTTTTTCTGATTTAATTCTTGGTGCAGAGTAGAGTTTACCTACTGTTCTTGTATCCCCCTCACTAACAGGCGATACGGATGCCCATATGCCTTCAATATTCCTGAAAAAATAATGGAATCGAAATCGTTGTAGACTTCTATTGTTACTTTTAAATAGGCCTTTGTATGGAGCTTCATCAAATAATGATCGTGCAATTAACAATCCTCTTGCTGCTTGACACAATTCTTCTTCCCCTACTTGACCAAACAAAGTCTCAAAGAAATAAGGGATATTTGGAGGGTTGCCATCACCAAGTTTTCTAAAGGTACAGACAGGGCGGGGAATTATTTTCTCCCCCTCAACGACACTACTTGCATCAAAAAATCTTTCACGAAGTTTTAATTTAGGATGTAGCAGTAAGTTCAGAAAATCTTCAACTGTTGAAACTGTGACACCAAAATCAAAGGCTTGGCTAAGTAAGTTACCTGCTGATATACATGCCCCTGAGAACAGAGAATCATCCGTCTGTTGTTTAGCTGTTACATATGTCTTGCAAATTTCAATAAAGGGTTTTGTCGGTAGTGGAGCATCCTTATTAGATAGTGGATCTACTGGGCTTAATTCTCCTGTTATAATTTCAAATTTGTCCTTTACATCATCTACTCCTAAAAAGCCAAAGAAATCACTTATATACTGTAAACTGCGTTCATCCCCAGGCTCAAGAGAAGCACTGGAAGCAAGTATCTTTAGTTGAGGATGGTTAGGATGCAATCCAAGCCGCTTCAGTACTAATTTTAATAAATAAGCTATCTCTGTACCTTGTGTTCCGCGATACAGGTGCAATTCATCTATAATTAGGTGAAATATCCTATTACTTTTTTCATTTTCACGTTGGTCTTCTGCAAGGTCGGAACAATCAAGCCAACTGCGAGTTTTCTCAAAAAGTGGTCCATCAATGTCCCGCATAAGCATTATGCTTAACATTGAAAAGTTTGATATCAAGATATCAGGTGGAGCGACCTGCATATCAAATCGACATCTCATTTCCGAACCATCTAGTCTCTGAAAGAAAGACTTAAGTTCGATATCATCAACATCGTTTCCTTTTTCTCTTTCTTGTATTATATATTCTTCAACTTT
>NZ_JBHTLD010000261.1:0-5868 GCF_042678745.1 Pontibacter rugosus
AGTGCTAGTATAAGTCTATATGAAAAAAAAAGTTTCTGCAATCGGTTGCAAAATTGGAAAATTAATTTGATGTTTACATTCAAGTGAGGAAGTACTCACTTTTGGTAAGTGGGTTTCTGAGGGATGTAAAGCGGGGTAACTGTGGATGCTAAATAATTGAGAGTCACTTGCTAAGTATGATGTAAAGCCGGTTCAGTTATAGGATAGCTTTAGATGTACTTTTGCTTCTATTAATGAATAGAAACAGCAAAAGCAGTAATGTTGAAGGGATGTTTCGGGTGCTGGTAGAGACTCTGCGATTTGTTTCGCATTCGGTTGCAAGGAACCAGGAGCTTGTTTATAAGCTGTTGTAGTAGTTAAAGAAGCTTTGTTTCAGATAAATGATTAAAGCCATTTTTGGTAAAAAACTACAAAGCAGTCAGAAATAGAGCAACAACATGAAGCAGGTTTGATATCAGGCAATATGAACAAGAACTTGACATGGCCAAGCCATCAAGGATAAATTTTACAGTAAATAAATTTTTCGGTATAGGGTAGGTTCAGCCACGCTGTGCATGCACTAGGAAATTAAATATCCCTTAAAGCAATTCTAATCAAAATTCTAGCACTTATGAAATGTGATTTTACGCAAAATCCTAAACCGTTGACTAGACGGGCAAGCGTGCCAGGGGTCTTAAGACTGGCTCTTATGCTGCTCGCTTATTTAGCGGTGAATTTTCAGGCAACGGCACAGTCGGGTGCCTTTACTGTTAGTGGCCGTGTAACCGATGCCGAGGCAGGAGTAGGGTTACCTGGTGTAACTGTTCTTTTAAAAGGAACACAAACGGCTGCACCTACAGATGCACAGGGTAACTATACCCTGAACCTGCCTAATGGCAATGGCACACTTGTTTTTACCTACATCGGTTACCAGGCGCAGGAAGTGCCTGTAAACAACCGCTCTACAGTAGATGTAAAACTAGGTGTAGATGCCAAGGCGCTTGAAGAAGTAGTAGTAATCGGTTACGGTGCTCAAAGATCAGAAGCTGTAACAGGCTCTGTTGCTTCTATCAGTGCAGAAGAGATTACTAAAGTACCATCAGGTAACATTACCCAAGCACTGCAGGGACGTCTGCCAGGTGTGGAGTTCTCTCAGTCATCTTCTCAGCCAGGTGCTTCTATGCAAATACGTATTCGTGGTACGCGCTCTATTTCTGGCGAAAATGATCCACTGGTGGTGCTGGATGGTATTCCTTTTCCTGGCTCTATCTCTGATATCAATCCGAATGACATCAAGAGCATTGATATTCTAAAGGATGCCTCTGCTACAGCTATTTACGGATCGCGTGGCGCTAATGGCGTTGTACTGATCACTACTAAATCAGGTAAAGCAGGACAAAAACCACAAATAAGCTATAATAGTTTTTATGGCGTTAAAGATGTTTTTGCCAAGTATGATATGATGACCGGACCAGAACTTTTTGCGTTGCGTCAAACAGGGAATCAGTTTAGAGACCGGATAGGGCCAGATGAGGCTGAGGTTGTAGATACAGATTGGCAAGACATGTTATATAGGACCGGTATAACAACAAGTCATGATCTGGGGATTTCGGGTGGTACTGAACAAGGCAGTTATAACTTCAGTGTTGGCTATTTTGAGGATGAAGGTGTAATTCCTACGCAGCAGTACAAACGCTACTCCATGCGCGGAGGCCTTGACCAAGGTATAGGTAAACATATCCGCATTGGCTTCAACACATATAACAACTACAACATCACTGAAGGCTCAAATGTAGGCTTATACAATATCTTAAGCCTATCACCTCTTGCTAATCCATACAATCCAGACGGCACTTTAAAAAGAACTGTGAGAATGCCCGAAGATGAAACATGGGTGTATAACAGAGATATTGTTGAGGATTTAAGAGATGAATGGTTAAATGAAACCAGAGCTTTTGCTACCTATAACACCTTCTATGGTGAGGTACAAATACCTAGTGTGGAGGGTTTAAAATACCGTGCTAACCTTGGCTTGAACTATCGCCAGAGCCGAACAGGTGCCTATACAGGACGTGGAATAACTGCTGTGAATGAAGAAACTCTTTCAACTGCTTCTAGTAGCAATGCAGTTACTACTAACTGGACTATTGAAAATCTCTTGACTTATGACCGCACGTTTGCTGGAAAGCACAACGTAAACATAGTAGGTTTATATTCTGCCTCACAGGAGGAATATGATAGGTCACTTGTTGCAGGAAAGGACATTCCCACGGATGCTTTTCAGTTTTACAATATAGGCTTGGCTGCTGATGAAATTACAGTAGACCCTAGAGAACAACGTTATAGACAGTGGGGCTTGTTATCTTATATGGGACGTGCCATGTACTCGTATGATGACCGTTATATGTTAAGCGTTACCGTTCGCTCAGACGGTTCTTCAAGGCTAGCACCGGGTTATCAATGGCATACTTATCCTGCCGTATCGGCTGGATGGAACATTGCCAGAGAGTCTTTTATGGAGAATGTTAGCTTGGTGAACATGTTGAAGCTTCGTGTAGGTTATGGGCAGACTTCTAACCAAGCTATAGCTCCTTACTCTACACTTGGTCTTTTACAAACCAGACCTTACAACTTTGGATCTGATGTATATGAAACCGGATATTATGTGTCTCAGTTGCCTAACCCTAATTTAGGGTGGGAGTACTCGAAAACGTGGAACTACGGACTGGATTTTGCCATCCTGAATAACCGCTTATCAGGTACAGTTGAGTATTATGTAACGAATACTGAAGATATACTTCTCAGTCTGGGACTTCCTCCTACATCAGGTGTTGATAGTTACACCGCAAATATAGGAACGACCCAAAATAAAGGTCTTGAACTTTCGCTTAATGGTGTAATTCTTGAAAATAAAAATGGATGGACTTGGGAAGCTGGTGTGAACATCTATGGCAACCGCAACAAAATTACGTCTCTTGCTTCGGGGCAACAGGAAGACAGAAACAACTGGTTATTTGTAGGTCAACCAATAAATGTCATATATGACTTTGAGAAAATAGGTCTGTGGCAGGCTGAAGACCCGTACCGTAACATCTTGGAACCAAATCCTGCTGATCCTAGTGCAACGTTAGGTATGATTAAAGTGCGGTATACTGGTGAGTACAACGACGATGGAACGCCTGTAAGACAAATCAATGCGGACGATAGACAAGTGATGAACGCAAACCCTGATTTTCAAGGAGGCTTCAATACTCGTGTAGGTTACAAAGGATTTGACCTGACCGCTGTAGCAGCCTTTCAGAGTGGGGGTATTCTTAACAGCACACTTTATGGAGCGTCAGGTTACCTTAACTTGCTGAATGGGCGCCGCAACAACGTTGATGTAGACTACTGGACTCCAGAAAATACAGGCGCTGATTATCCAAATCCGGCAAGCATAAGAAGTGGTGATAATCTTAAATATGCTAGCACCTTAGGTTACTTTGATGCATCATATTTAAAGATACGCACCATCACACTTGGCTATAATTTTAATAACAACAACTGGCTGGAGAAAACAGGTATCCAGAACCTACGCATCTATGCAACAGCACAAAACCCATTTGTTCTGTTCTCGCCTTACAACAAGCAATCAGGTATGGACCCTGAAACCAACTCATATGCTGACCAAAACGTGGCGGTAACTGGTGGTGTGCCAAACCGTCTATTAACAATTGGTACAAATGCGCCTTCAACAAGGAACTACCTGATTGGTCTCAATGTCACTTTTTAAGTAAAAGACAATGATGAAATTTATAAAAAACAAAGCTTTTATAGGAACAGCGCTGATGATGGCGCTGTCCTTATCATCCTGTGAGGATATATTAGAAGAACAGCCACGTACAATATATGAGCCGGGCTTCTTTAAAACAGAGAGAGGTATTTATGGTGGCGTAACATCCATGTATGCTCACCTGCGTTATATCTACGGACAAGCCTACTTTTACAACACCACCGAAACTGGTACGGATGAAGTTACTTATGCCCAAAGTGCGGACCAAAACTTTAAAGTGATGGACATCTCAGGACAGGGCGAGATTACTCCCACAGATAGCCGTGCCGATGTACTTTGGGGAGCAGCTTTCTCTAATATTAACACTGCCAATGGTGTTATCGAAAATGCAAGTGAGCTAGGATCTGTTCCAGACGCTGTGGTTGCTGAAGCAAGGTTCTTCCGCGCATTCGATTATTTTATGCTGGTTCAAACCTTCGGAGGTGTTCCCCTGGATCTAGGTGCTGGAGAGTTGAAATTCAACAACAATCCATCCAGAAGCTCTGTTCGTAATACTGTGCCTGAGGTTTATACAAGATCTATATTCCCTGATCTGGAAAAAGCAGTAGCAGACTTGCCTGTTAATCCTCGTGTAACCGGTGGCGTAACGAAAACACTAGCACGCTTGTACTTAGCAAAAGCATATCTGACTTACGGATGGTGGCTGGAAAATCCGGATAATATTCCTACTTACCCGGATGCTCCTCGCACTGACCCTAATGGGAAAAACACCCAGTGGTACTTCCAGCAGGCTTATGACGTGGCAACTGCAGCTATTGAAAATCCAGGGCCTTTCGGATTGATGGATACCTACTATGACGTTAACGTAGCTACAAACGACCGTAATAAAGAACTTCTGCTATATGCAGACCATACGGAAACGAGCGAGTTTTATAACGCCTCTAGCCTTACCTGGAGTAATGGTGGCGCTCCTGAAAACTTCGCCGGTTGGATGATGACGTGGAACTATACAAACCTAAGAAGCGGTACTACTCCAAACTGGAGCAGTACGACTAACAACATAAGTTCTGTACAGCGTGAAGCAGATCAGGCTTTAGGTCGCCCATGGACGCGTATGGCTCCTACTATTGGTGCTATCACCAATACCTTTGCTGACAAAATCAATGACTCCCGCTACGATGGTACTTTTACAACGGTTTACCGTGGCAACTGGCCTAAAGGTGGTGTTAATGAGGCTGTTTTATATAACGCAAATGGTTTACCTGTTTCTCCGGGTGATGCCATCTTAACATTCCTGGATGAACAACCTTCAACAGCTATTACTTATCCATCCGGCGCAGGGAAGAGTAATATTGGCGCAGGAGAGCTGCCGGGAAGATCTGACTTCGTGATAGGACCAAATGATATAAGCAGAGTGGTTTATCCAGGTCTTTGGAAGCTTGGCCCTTACCGCACTGATAATGGTACAGGACTAGGACAGCCAAATGCTGCCAGCACACGTCCTTTCAACATTGCTAAGTTCTCAGAGTTGTACTTTATTGCCGCTGAAGCAGCTGTGAAGGGTGCAACCGGAAGTATGAGTGCCAGAGAGTTGATCAATGTTATTCGTGCTCGTGCCGGTAAGTGGCGTTGGGATAACAACGGCAACCAAGCAAAAGTAGAGGACAACAGCGCAGCACTTGTAGCGGCCACTCCGGCAACTATTGATATCGATTATATCCTGGCTGAGCGCTCGCGCGAGTACTATGGCGAAGGGTACCGCTGGTATGATTTAACTCGTACTCAGAGATGGGAAGACCTTGCTTCCACTTACAGAATTGCAGGTAACAACTATGGCGATCATACTGCTCAGACTGTGAACCGTAATATTCAGCCATATCATTACCTGCGCCCAATACCACAAGTTCAGTTAGATGCCATGGATTTAACGCCAGCGGAAAAAGCTGCTTACCAGAACCCGGGATATTAATCAACTTAGCATGTCTACGCTAGACTTAAAGCGTTGATGATAAAATATTATTAGTGATTCAGTTAGCATAAAGGTAAAGAGGTTGTCTTTTAGACTTCCTTTTTACCTATGCGTTTTTTAGAGCAGTTATATTTAACTAGAAAGACAG
>NZ_JBHTLD010000262.1:0-5779 GCF_042678745.1 Pontibacter rugosus
CATTTGGGAGGTAATTACGTTATTAAAGCAGACGTTGTTGTGACATTGGTATGGATATCTCGTGTTATAATAATATTTTTTTATTGGACAGAATTTAGCAACTAAAATATTACAGTATCGTTATATAGGGTCAATGTAATTAGCCACACCTATATTGATTATGCCCTTAAACATATCTTTGAGTAAACTTCTTCTGGTATTCCTGCTTGCAATGCATACTGCAGGTGTTACACCTGCACTGGCTAGCCTAATCCCTTTCTCTAGCTTTGCACTGGCTACCCCATCTATTGAAGCAAAACCGTCTTTGGTTGGTGCCATTACAATTAAATGGTCGGCTGTGCAAAATGCCTCTGGGTATGTGCTGGAGAAGTCGACTACAGGTGCAGAAGGATCCTTTACCGCGTTAAAGTCTTTTGCCGCTTCGGAGCGGAGTTTCCGGCATACCGGCTTATACTATAACCAAAAGTTCTATTATAGAATAAAGGCCACAGGCAGCAATGAGGAATCGGCTTATAGCCCCGTAGTAAGCGCCACTACCCATAAGCAGGGCCATGAGTTTAAGATCATGCCTTTGGGCGATTCTAACACAGAGGGAGACAGTAGTTGGATTCCCACCGATGTTAAAACTGCTTACCGCGATAGGCTGGAGGAGCTGCTGGATGCGGCCATCACCAGCAGCCAATATGATTTTGTGGGTAGCGAGAAGAGCGGCAGCAGCTTGTTGGTTGACACCGACCATGCGGGTTTCGGCGGTGCCCGGGACGAGGATATCGTAAAGCTGCTGAGGGACGGTGTTTTTCCTTTTTACGGAAACACTAATGACATGCGCGGGCCGGGCGGAGGACCTTACCTGGACAAGTATAACCCAGACATTATCCTGCTCCACATCGGCACAAATCAAGTTGACGGCTCAGCCGGAGCGGAGAATGACGTGAAGAACATTCTGGACCAGGTAGACCTGTATGAGCAGAGAGCCGGCAAGGAGGTAACAGTGGTACTGGCTAAAATCATACTCACGGCCGGACTGAATAATACAGAAGATCTGGATGCTGCTGCTAAATCCTACAATGCCCGTATCAGGGCGATGGCCGAGGAAAGGGTGAAGCAGGGCGACCGCATCGTGTTTGTGGATATGCAGGATGGGGCAAACTTAATCTATAAGGTTGCACCAGATAACTCAGGTCCATCCGAAGGGGACTTCAACGACAACCTGCACCCCAACCCGAAAGGCTACGCTAAAATGGCCCAAGTATGGTTTAGTGCACTGGACAAGCTTTTGAATGTACAGCCACCAGCTCCTGATACGCAGGCTCCCGAAACCACTATTGCCGCAAAACCTGCTGCTCTTGAGAATAAGAATACTGCTTCCTTTACTTTTACAAGTAACGAAAGCGGCGTAACCTTTCAGGTAAGTGTGGACGGCGCAGCATTTAAAAATGCTGTTACACCTTTTGCTTTAGCAGACTTAGCAGACGGAGAGCATACACTCAGTGTAAGAGCTATGGATGAAGCAGGCAATATAGATGCCTCTCCAGCTACTTTTACCTGGACAATAGATACAAAAGCACCTGCTGCACCGGTAGTCATAACACCCAAGAACGGTGCTATGCTAAACATAGCGAAACCTGCTCTATCCGGAACAGCCGAGGCAAACAGCACAGTAACAGTTACAATTGATGGTAAAGTTATCGGTACAAGTAAAGCTGCATCCAATGGTAGCTGGTCTTTAACGCCAGCTACAGCGTTAGCACAGGGCGAGCATAACTTATCTGCAAAAGCAGTGGACGCCGCTGGCAACAGTAGTACAAGCAGTGCCTCCGTTAAATTTACAATTGACTCGCTGGCTCCTGAAACTACAATTGCTACCGGACCTGCTGAATACGAATCCAGCAAAGAAGCTACTTTTGAATTTGAAAGCAACGAAACTAATGTAACGTTTCAGGTAAGCCTGAATGGAGCAGGCTATGTAGATGCAGAAACCCCTTATACTATAAAAAACCTTTCAGAGGGAACACAGACTTTGGCTGTGCGGGCTGTGGATATAAGCGGAAATACAGATGCATCGCCGGTTACCTATACCTGGGTTGTTGATACACAGGCGCCAGCCGCTCCAGTTATCACAGGTGTGTCAGAAGACAGAGGGCCCGAAAGCAACGACAACATCACATCCGACAATACACTAGTTATACTTGGCAAAGCAGAAGCAAATGCTATTGTAACTGTGTTTAAAGCAGGAGTCACGCTAGGGAAAACGAAAGCTGCCAGTAACGGTAATTGGGAGTTCAGTAATGAAAGTGAATCACTTGCTGAAGGCGAACATACTTTTACTGCCTCAGCCACAGATGCTGCTGGTAACAAAGGTCCTGTTAGTGCTGGCCTGAAAGTGCAGATAGATCTAACAGCGCCAACTGCAGTACTATCAAGCAGCAGCAAAGCAGCCGTAAAAGAAGCGTTTGAAATTACCTTAAAATTTAGTGAAGCTGCCTATGGCGTAGCAGCAGGAGACTTTAGTGTAACAAATGGTACGCTTAGCAACTTCAATGCGTCAGACCGGCAAACCTATACAGCTGTCATCACGCCGACTGCTGATGGTGCTGTGGTAGTAACGTATGCAGCCGGAAAAGCAACCGATGTGGCAGGTAACGCAAATCAGGCAGCAAGCACCTTGCAAAGAACTTATGATGCGACGCAGCCTAAAGTTATACTTCGTACGGATGCGGCTGCAATCGTAAACACACCCTTCGATGTAATCATTGCCTTCGACGAAGCTGTGACAGGTTTTGATGCGGCAGGTATCAGCCTCACCAATGGCACCACAAGCAATTTTTCAAAAGTGAATGCCAGCACCTATACCGCCACTATAACACCCGCCGCCGATGGAGAAGTAAGCGTACGCGTACTAGCTAACAAAGCGTTTGATGCGGCAGCTAACGGCAACGAAGCATCAGCAGTGTTGAAGAGGCTGTACGATGTAGAGCACCCGAGTGTGGTGCTGCAGACTGAGGCATCTAACCCCACCAATGCAGCTTTCACGGTGCAGGTACAGTTAAGCGAGCCGGTGAAGAACTTTACGAGCGATGATGTGAAAAGCACCAACGGTACTGTTTCTAATCTTGCTAAAGTAAATGATAAAGTATATACTGTGTTGGTTACGCCTGCGTCAAACGGCGAAGTTACAGTGCAAGTGCCAGCTAACGCGGTGCAGGACATGGCAGCAAACGGAAACGAGGCATCAAACAAAATAACGCGCCTGTATGATGCAAGCCGCCCAGCGGTAAGTATAAGCACTGACGCTTCTGAAAAGATAAACAAAGCATTTGTTGTAACCGTTGACTTCAGCGAAGCTGTAAGCGGTTTTACGCTGGCTGACTTTGTACTTGCCAACGCGACTACCGAGGAGTTGCAGCGTATTTCTGATCAAAAGTATACTGCCGTGGTGAAGCCTGCAAAGGATGGAGCCGTAGCCGTAAGTATACCTGCTAACAAAGTGCAGGATGCCGCCACGAACGGAAATACTGCATCAAATAAACTGGAGCGCCTCTACGATACTACGGCTCCAACAGGCTATGCTGTTAAGTTTTCGGTTGATAAGGTAGATGCAGATAATCAGGCGAGTATTTCTTTAAATGTAACAGGTGCAGAGATAGGCGCTACTTATACCTACCGTATTGTAAGTGAGCGCAGTGGGAACGAAGTGAAAGGTGCCGCGCAGGTAAAGAGCGCTTCTTTCACAATTCCTAACCTGAACCTGACAGCATTGGCAGATGGCCTTTTAACAGTAAGCCTGACTTTAGCCGATGAGTTAGGCAATGAAGGTGCTGTTGTACGGGATCAGGTGCAGAAACTTACCAAAAACGTAGTTGCCGTGAGTGCCATTGCAACGATAAATGTACCTTTCAAAACTGATTTCAAAAATATTCCGCTGCCTGCTACGGTAGAAGTAACTTTCTCAAATGGAGTAAAGGAAAACCTGAATGTAAACTGGGAAGCTGGAAACTACAACAAAGAAGTACCTGCTGCCTACGTGCTCTCGGGTGAGTTGCAACTAAGTCAGGATGCCTCTAACACCAACAAAATGCCAGCCCGTGTTACAGTGCAGGTAGAGCCAAACCGGCCACCAACTGCCATCGGGTTTAGTGCTACATCCTTTAAGCCAGACATCAAATCAGGGGAACTGATCGGCAGCTTCTCTACCACAGATCCAGATGATAGCGAGTTTACCTATACTTTGGTAAGCGGCCAGGGAGATGAGCACAACGCCATTTTTGAAATCAGCAACCAGAACGAGCTGCGTTTAAAAACAGAGCAAGGGCTAACGGGTGTGTCAAAGTTCAGCATCCGCGTCAGGAGTACTGATCCTTACCAAAATAGTATAGAGCAGATTGTTATGCTCACAAAAACTCCATACCAACCGAAAGATAAACTGAACTTTATTAATGCCTTCTCTCCAGACGGAGACGGTAGAAACGATACTTGGGCAGTGCCTGAACTCAGGTATTACAATCAAGTGGAAGTGGAAGTATTCGATAGATCTGGCGTAAGGCTGTTCCATACAACAAACCCGGAAGAAGGGTGGGATGGAAGAGGCACTTCAGGCAGCGTTAAACCTGGGCCATACTTCTATATCATTCAAATTAAAGACATAGGCCTGGTTCAGAAAGGTGTCGTAACTATCCTTAATTAGCAGAAATGAAACGATTTATACTTCTGGCGTTAACGCTTGTATTGGTGTGGGATGTGCAGGCTCAAAACCGAAAGCAGCTGGCCAACTTTTCGCAGTACAAACACTATTACAACCCTGCTTTAACAGGATATGAGGGATCTGTTATCAGAAGCCTGTACCGTAACCAGTGGACAGGGTTTGAAGATGCACCAAAAACTATTCTGGCATCAGCCGAGATAGGCACAGGTATTTTTAAAGGAACAGGTCGAAAATACCATTTTCGGAATGATAACAGAACAGGGTCTTTGGAAAGCATAAGCGCCAAGCATGCCTTGGGGCTTACAGTGCTGAGCGATAAATTTGGACCTTTAAGAGAAACACAACTGGCGCTGAGCTATGGCTCTGGCATACGCCTTTCTGAAACACTGAGTTTAAGGTGGGGTGCAGCATTTACATATGCTGCTCATCGTGTAGATGGAAGCAGCCTTAATGTTGTTCAGAAAGATGATCCTCGGTATACTAACCTGGCAGGCGGCAATAACAGCAGCAGCATTGGCGACATAAACCTCGGCTTATCCTTGGTAAGCGCTAACTATTATCTGGGGTACGGCATGCAAGGAGTAACTGAAGGCAGATTACTCAGCTCCGGAGATAAGTTTATGGAGGATGCGCATAAACTTAAGCATTTGATACAGGCAGGCTACCGCCAAAGTATAACTGATCAATTGGGCTTCACTGTAAATGCCCTTTACCTAAATGACGAAGAAAAAGACGCTTTACTTGAGGGACAGGTAAAAGCTGTTTACAACAATATGTTCTGGGCAGGAGCCGGTTACAGAAATGAGCTTGCCTATAACGTGACAGCAGGCGTGCGTGTAAACCAGCTCGTTATTGGCTATACGTATGAGTCTCCTATACAGAATGCTAAAGCCATTGATAAAGCAACGAATGAAATTACCCTCAGCTATATCCTGCAGCCGATAATCAGCCGCAGCAAAAGCAGTCAACTCTCCATCTGGTAAGAAAAATGAATTTATTTACCGATAGTTTACTGTTGCTGAAATAGCAGTTTTATCATTGCTTATCTTTAGGAATAGCTGTTGTAACTTTTATAAT
>NZ_JBHTLD010000263.1:0-5679 GCF_042678745.1 Pontibacter rugosus
ATTATTTAACCTTCTTAAACCTAGCAGCAGCAATCCGGAGAAAAGACCGAAGCGCCTTGACCAATTCTTTTTCTATACCCCCGAACTCTATCATGTGCCTGTTAAAATCGGCAAGAAACTGCAGGTTTATCATATTGTTCGCCTTCAGGTAATTGACATAGCGTGCTACTTGATTGATATTGTTACCGACCCTGCTGATCTCTGGACCCAGCTTATCCAGAACCGCGATCAACTCTTTGGGATTAGCAATAAAATCGTCAGGCTGCGCCAGTGTCTTCTTTCGCAGGTAAACAGACAATAATTCATGCCCTGCAGCCGTCATCTCAGCCTCCAGTTGCCTGTATTCGCTATCGGAAAAGGTCAGCTTTACTTGTCTGGCTCTCTTTAAGTCAGGCGATAGTTTTGGACGCCCTCCCTTTGCTTTCTTAACATCTTCCATACATTCTATGCTCAATAAAAACACGAGTTGCGAGTGGCTTTACCCCTGCTGAAAGCAGGGCAAGAGGTTTTGAGGGACTCAAAACACATCTTGCAATACAAAGCCCTCCATACATCAAAAGAAAGAATTCCAGGCAAATAATACAAGGAAGGGGGGATAGGAAGAGTAATACACCAAAGACGGAGCCATTGGGCAAGCTAGAGAGAATAGGAAAGAATGGATGATGACTACCTTCTGCAAGAAATATCTTCAGGTGCTAAATCCAACGGTACAAACATCTAATAATTATTAATTGTTAGATGTTAAATATTATTTATTATTTATTAACATAAATTCATTAGTTATTAAATAATAATTGTTTTTTTAGCTAGAAATATTTGCCAATTAAAGCAAGCAGCTTAATAGTCAAAGTTGACAGTTTGAGACGAAAAGCAGAAAGAATCAGAAAAGGGTAGACAGGTCGATAGGGGAGAGGTAAGGTTCCAGAAGCCTTCGGCTCTTAAAAGCCCGCACATGGCATATACTACTATCGCTATCGCATGAACTTACCCAAACCTCTGTAAAAAAATCACCCATGTAGTAGAGGCATACCTTGTACTCTCCATCAAGGCGGTTTGAAAGAAACTGCCCCTCATCCCATACCGCCTGTGCCCTGTCATCGATAGAAAGAATACTATTGAACTCATATAGATTCATAGGCGAAAAAGCGAGAGGTTGATCAATAGGGTAGTAGGCAGTTTAAAGCTTAGCAAGACTATAATTTACTTATTCCTTCAGCAGGTGCCGATTTATTGATCGTTTCTTGAAGTAAGGCAAAGAGCTTGATCGCATCTACATCCAGTAGTACCGCCAGGTCCAGCACCTCACTTACGCGGAAGGAACGGGGATCGTCAATCTTGTTTCGCAGTCGCTGGTTGTTTACACCTAGTGCTTTGGCCACGGGAGTATATGGCACGATATCAAACAGCTCAGAAAGGGAAGTCAGCTGCTCATTCTCGAGCATACGCTTACCTAACTCAAACTTAGGGCTCTTATCTTCAATTTGCATTGTCCTATAACTAACGAATACTGGTGGTTTATTTTAAGATAAAACATCTAAGGATAGATGCCTACAAATATATACGTAACATATACAATTTGATACTAAAAGTATTTGATAAGTTTATCGTCTATTCTTCTTGTACTTGTTCCTCAAGAGCAATCAAGACAACAGTAGTAGGAGGGAGGAAGATTAGATGCTCTTGTAAGCCACAAGTGCTCTCAAAAAGCAACTGCAGTGTTCGTCAAGCCTTTGATAAGATTGGAGAAATGGGTAGCAGAAAAACAAGCATATTTAGATAAAGTAGAGGTACAAATTCTCATAAGCGAGGTTATGTTTAACAGACAGGTAACCTGCAGCAGTCAGCCAAGGCTGAACAGATGAAGCACATCGAGCTACGCAAGGAAGATCTTATTGAGCAGCTTAACAACCTCATCTCGGTGCACCAGAGGGCAGCGGCGGCCACCATGGCTAGCACCGAAAGGCTGCTGCAAGAGTAGACCAAACGGGAGCAGGCAGCCTTCGAGCGGCTAGGCAAGCTGATCGACGCAAATCAGAAATCCTCCTGGTCAGCGAGCCAGAAGGCACTTTTTTATTCTATCAGCTCTCTATCAGAAATTTAGTGTTTTACTTTATTTACAGATTGAATCTGCTTGGCAGCTTCTTCAAAAGCTAAATTCGTTAAGAAAATAAATCATTCTTTTACCAACTCTTCTACAATAGCCTGATGGTCTGCTTTCCATTGTTCGAACAAGGGGCCTGTGCTTGGTCCGTTAAAACCTGAATGTACTTTGCGTAGTAGGCCTTTTTTATCAATGTATAAGGTAGTTGGAAAGTATATGGGGCCATCAATGGTTGGAAAGACTTTGCTGGCATCTTTTTCATGCCCGGCAATGAGAAAGGTATAATCGGCTTTCAGCTTGTTTTTAGACTTTTCTACTCTGGCTTTAGCGTATTGAAAATCATCTTTTTTCTCAAATGCCAGTGCTACAATTTCTATACGTTCTTTGTTATCATTATACCATTGGCCTAGATACTTGGTTTCGTCCATACAACTTGGACACCAGGAACCGAAAATTTGCACAATAAGAGGCTTGCCCATAAACTGCGGATCGGATAAAGAAACTATATTGCCTTGTAGGTCTGGAAAGCTAAAGTTAATGGTTTGAGTAGATACTTTTCTATCTTTACTGGCCAGCCGGAAATTTTCATTCGGTTTTGCAGTAAAAGAATAGTTGCCCGTAAGACCATTTAAGTATTTACCTATGAGCTCACCTGAATCATTTAGCTGCCCGATAAAAAGTTTAGCCTCTTCACCATTAAAGGTGCTTAAATAAAAGGTGCTATCACTTACATTGCCTTCCAGGTACCTGAAATCTCCTGAGGCCAATGCAAAACTTCCGGAAATATGGTTACCCTCCTGGCGGAAATTGCCTACCGCTGGCCTTGGTTCACCAGAGCCAAGGCTAAAATATGTTTCCCATTTCCCTGTAAAATTATAAGCAGGATTGCCCTCAAGCTTAAACCTTTGCTGTCCGTTAATCAGAGCAGCTTTAAAGGGAGCCCTGTAATTCTTTACATAATGCTTTACCCACTCACCCGTAAGGATAGTATCAGTATATTTTGCACGCAAGCTTGCATCAAACACGTTTATATCCATAATAATGGAATCTTCTTTTATCAATACATCTGTTTCCAGTCGTTCATCACTATTAAGTATGTAGGCCTTTAAATTGGCTCCTTCTCCCTCAAACTGAATAAAGAAAGGTACTTCATTTCCCTGTAGTTGAATGGCCGCCCGGTACTTTCCCTGGGGGTAACTTTCTGTTGAGGTAGTTGTAGAAGTGCCCTGGCAACTAGCTAGTAAAAGTATAAAAGATGAGTACGTTAAAAGTTTTTGCCACATGAGCGAGTAAGTTATTCTATAACAAATATATTGAATTATAACTTAGAGCATGTTTAAATTTTGCGGAGGGGATAAAAAGAGCGAGTCAGTGCGTAAATAATAAGTGATCAAACTCAAAAGCTTATGCAATCTCAGTATCAGAGACTGACTGACTCGCAATGGAGGTGGTTAAAGAATCTGAAATTAATCTTTTTCATCTATAATGTTTTTTAGGTCGGATTCAATTTCCCTAAGGAGCAAACTGTCATTCGGCATTATGCTATCGGGATTAATATGGTTCAGCTTACCTTTCAATTGGTAAAGGTCTAGGAGTTCAGAGGTGGTGGATTTATTTCTCACTTGCACTTGCTGGTTACCGCTGTCCAATTCAGAGAATATCCTATCTATGGATGTACCGTAGCCCTTTCAGTTAAAGAGCCTGCCTATAAGCTATCCCTTGATCCGCCAGAGCATGAGCCGCAGGGGCAACTGCTGGGACAACGCTGTGGCCGAGAACTTCTTCAAGAGCCTGAAAACGGAGTGCGTTTATGGCTCCAGGTTTGAAAATCAGAGAGCAGCTGCCGTAGAAATCTTTGAGTACATCGAGATCTTCTACAGCAGGGAAAGGCTCCATTCGAGCTTGGGATACCGTACACCCATACAAATGGAAGAACTACTGAACATGAAATCTTTAGCAGCTTAACCCTTTGTCCTCTTTTTTGTTGCAAGTCCAGTTTCGAAGGGCAACACCCCTCTACATCCCCCCCAAATGAAAGATTTGCATCTTTTCTCTTTTTGATCATAGTAATATCTAGTAATTGCGGCTCTACAAGGACCTGGATCAGGTGCTAACGTGCATCTTTCGAACATAACTTGGTTCTTCTTACAGCTTGATTGGACAAGAACAAAAAAACAAAACTAAAGTAGAGCAATCGCTTAAAGTTCTTTTTCATATCATCATGACCCATTTATCTTGAGGATGGTTGCAGAATAGGTTTCTAATATCTTTTACTTGCTGCCAACAATTCCTCCTCCCGCTATAGTGCAAAAACCCTTACCCCCTCCAATTGGCGGAAAACGGGGTTTCGCCTATAACTCATGTTGTGTTAAAAAAGATAAGATTTAAGAATTATTAAATGTAGCAGCTATAGAATGAGTAATTAGCTGAACTCATCCTTGCAATTAACCCAAATCTATTACAGCAAAAGGAATCCCGCCGAAGGCGGGTCGCCATGGCTGAATTTCGACTTCCAAATTTCAGCAGCCACCCCCTCAGTATTAAAAATGAAAGATCTTGCCTGATATTACCAGACAAGATCTTTCTAAAGGCTACGCTGCCATAGTTGTTGCTTCTGCCCCCAAGTTACTTTCTGCCTGTAAGTTTAGGATATAGCTAGCCGCTTTAAAAGCCTTTGTGCTTGCATAGATGATCATTGTCTTATCATCTTTAAACTTCTTCGCCCATCCCTGCAGGTAAGCCACCGAGTTTTCAAAAACCTCCGCTTTGATACCTGTAAAGGCGTTGAGGAAACTTGCTCCCATTTCGGCTATCAGTTCCTCCTTAGAGTAATTTATGTCGCCAAACCGGGCCGCCTTCTCTTCATCAGCAAAACGGTTAAGCCTGGTTTGATGGCCTGTAGAGTGGATCAGTTCGTGAAACAAAGTTGCGTGATAAGCCTGAGAGGAAACAAAGCTGCTCAGCTCCGGCATCTGTACCGTATCATTAAAAGGCGCATAGTAGGCCTGGGAGCCTCCGTGCAGAACTTTCGGGCGTGGCATAGGGTATTGATCCACCACCTCCTGACAAGCCTCTATTACCTGCAGATCGGTACGCTCATGAACAGAAGGGAGGGTAAACTCTATTCCTTCCACTTGATCAATATTAAATACGGTCCAAATAAAAGGGACAAACCTTCTCTGATACACCTCCTCTGTCTCTCCTGTAGTGCCTTTACCCTCCCTAGTATCACTATTGGCGTAAACTTTCCAGTAGATGATCTGGGTTCCTTTCTCTCCCTTCTTTACATGCCCGCCCAGCTCTTTAGCCTGTTTATAGGTAAGAAAATAGGGCGTCCTAAAGCTTTTCTTATCAGTCAGGTAGTTCAGAAAGAAAGCATTGAAGCCTTCATAATAGCGGCCAGATACATAGTTTTTAGGCAATCCGTAAGATGTCCAAGGCTTTCTCCAGAATACCTGGCCTTGCTCTAATTGCTCGATGACCTCATTTGTTACCTGATCTGCCAGTTGAATGAATTTTTGATACGCGCTCATAACTTTTAGCTTTAGAAGGTTAAACAAAACTCATATTAATATATA
>NZ_JBHTLD010000264.1:0-5630 GCF_042678745.1 Pontibacter rugosus
CTTATACTTATACTTATACTTATACTTATACTTATACTTATACTTAGCTCATGCCATCATCCCTCCAGAAACTGCTTATACCAGTAGCCGGAGCTCTTGATGGTACGCTGCTGCGTCTCAAAGTCGACATGCACTATGCCGAAGCGCGGGTCATAGCCCTCTGCCCACTCAAAGTTATCGACAAAGGACCAGACAAAGTAACCGCTTACGTTGGCCCCCTCCTGCCTGGCACGCAGCACCTGCTGCAAGTAACGCTGCAAAAAATCAACGCGGAGCGGATCGTGCACCTGCCCATCTTTTAATTCATCTGCAAAAGCGGCTCCGTTTTCAGTGATTAAGATTTTCGGAATATTTTTGTACTGGCTATACTTGTGCAGAAGGTGATAAATGCCTTCAGGGTATACTTCCCAATTCATCAGCGTTTGCGGTACGCCCCTTTTTTTAGGTGGCACCAGGTTAGCTTGCATAAAAGGTGTCCAGAAAGAGTATTTTACCACCTCTCGGGTGTAGTTCTGAATACCGATAAAATCAAAGTCATACTTAAGTAATTCTTCATCTCCAGGCTTCATGTATTTTTCGATGCGGCGCATAAACTTCAGATCATCCAACGGATACCCCAGTCCCAGCACAGGCTCCAGGAACAGGCGGTTCAACAGTGCATCCACTCGCTTAGCAGCTTTTATGTCTTTTTCTGTTTGCTGCAGTGGCTCTACGTGCGAGCAGGAAAAGGTGGTGCCAACCTCTGCTTCTGGCAGCATGCTTTTTAGCACGCGCGCACCTGCTGCCTGGCATAAGGTGGCATGATGCACAGCTGGCACAAAGGAGCCGAAGCCACGGCGGCCCGGTGCATGTACTCCCAGGAAATAACCGGCCCCGGTAAACACCATCGGTTCATTCAGCACCATCCAGTGCTTTACTCTGTCGCCAAACGCTTTAGCGCACAATGCTGCGTACTCCTGAAACCACCCTATCATATCGCGGTTTGCCCAGCCGCCCTTTTGCTCTAAGGCATGTGGCAGGTCCCAATGGTAAAGCGTTACCCACGGTTTTATTCCCAGTTCCAGGCAATGATCAATTAAGCGGTTGTAATAGTCTATGCCAGCCTGGTTTACCTGCCCCACGCCCTCTGGCAGTAACCGGGACCAGGAAAGCGAAAATCTGAAATTTGGAATGGACATGGACTGCATTAGCTCCAAATCATCCGGATAGCGGTTGAAGAAATCGCAGGCAAGGTTGCCATTGTGATTCTGCTTTACCTTCCCTTTTCTAGCCGAGAAAACATCCCAAATCGAGGCTCCCTTACCGGCTACGTCATGTGCTCCCTCAATCTGGTAGGCTGCCGTAGCTACTCCCCAGGTAAAATCATTTCCAAAAGCGGTTTTGGTTAGTGGCGGGTTTGTATTATCAGGTTGATTTATACTTGCTGCGTCGCTGGTAGCGCTCATCTTTGTCTTGTGTTTCTGAAAAGCTGCTCCTTTAGTGGAGCTTACGTAAGTTATACCTACGGTTTTTCTAACTTTTATACTTTATTTATACCCAGATTGGCTGCACTTAGAGCTTGTTTAAATTTTGTTTTGGCAAGTGAAAGCTGTAAGAACTTTTTCCTGGCTTTTGCAGCGCAAAGTATAAATTTCAACCATGCACTTAGGTGTTCTCACGCACAATACGTTCGACAATGGCATCGGTCTCATCTGGGTAATCTACTTGCACCGGCAGGCCTTCTTCCAGCCAGTCTTCAATTTTATGAAGATGTTTTTTCTTAAGGTTCTTCATCGTAGCAACTCCCATATGCTTTAAAGCTGCCGCGTTACATACCTGCTCAAACTGGTTTTTCATGGGCACCACCAGTAGCTTCTTTTGCAAGTATAAAACCTCTGACGGCGTGGCGAAACCAGCAGCACATAATACCCCCTCCGCTGCGGCCATACTTTGTAAAAAAGCCTCGTTATGAATAGGCTGCACCCACACGTTTTCGTGGCGGAAGGGCTGCTTGTTATGCTTTGAAAACACCTGCCACTCCACGTGCCTGAACTGAGTAAGCCTGTTCACGATTTTATGATCATCGTGGGCGGGCAGGTAAACAGTGTAGTGCCCTAGGTTGCTTACCTGCAGCTCGCGTACCTGCTTCCGAATAATGGGTGTGTAAATGGTATCACCATACTTAGCAAAGTGAAAGCCGTATTGTGCCGTGGTGGGTGAGTAGTTTTTAAGAATAAACCTGCCCAGCAGGTCTGCCTCCTCAGGTTTTGGCACATTTTTGTTTAGTACCGCCACCTGGTTGCTCAGGCCAACGCAGTGCTTTCTGGCCATCATACAAGCCCAGGCAGAAACAGGTTCAAAATCTGTAATCACCAGATCATACTCCTTAATTGGCAGTTGGCGGATTTCTTTATAAAAACCTCTGGAGTTTATCTGCGCAAAGGTTCGATAGAAATCCACCCCTCCGTTTTTGCCAAAAATAAAGCTAAGACCCTTAAGGCGATACTTAATAGGCTGCGGCAATGTAAGGTCTACCTGGCAGCCGCTTACAAGTATATCCAGCTCGCCACGCTGCTGCAGGGCAGGAATCACATCCTGTGCACGGGTAAGGTGGCCATTTCCGGTCCCCTGAATGGCATAAAGAATTCTCAAGCCGTCTTCAGTTTAAATTCCACCATCAGGTTCTGAAAAAGCTGAATGTTTGTTGGCTCCAACTCCTCGTCCCCCTCCTGCACCAGCACATCCAGATCTTCTCTGAAGTTGTACAAGCTCCAGGAGCCGTCGGCATATTCTAACGATGTCAGGTTTTCGATCCAATCGCCGGAGTTGAGGTAAGTAACTGTTCCTTTTGAATTAGAAATCTCACGCATTTCCGGGTGATGAATGTGGCCGCACACCACATAATCGTAGTCGTTGGAAATGGCTATGTCAGCAGCTGTCTGCTCAAAGTTATTGATGAACTTGACGGCACTCTTTACCCTGTTCTTGATGTTGCGCGACAGGTATACCTGCTCTCGGTTAAACTTATGGCAGAAGAAGTTAACCATCCGATTAATCAGGATAAGCGCGTCATACCCTTGTGCGCCGAGCTTTGCCAGCCACTTGGAGTGCTGCATGGTCACATCAAACACATCTCCATGAAACATCCAGGCACGTTTGCCGTCCAGCTCCATTACTAGTTTGTTCACAACCTGGAAAGACCCTAACTTAAAGCCAACGAACTTGCGCAGCATTTCATCGTGGTTACCGGTGATATAGTATACTTTGGTACCTTTGGCAATAAGGCCCATCAGGTGCTTTACCACCTTCATGTGTGCGGCAGGCCAATAGCTTTTACTAAACTGCCAGATATCTACAATATCTCCATTCAGGATTACTGTTTTAGGGTTGATGCTTTTAAGATAGGCCAGCAGCTCCTGTGCATGACAGCCATAGGTGCCGAGGTGTACGTCAGAAATAACAACTACCTCTACTTTTCTTTTTTTTGCCATAAGTGTGGCGTGGGTGAGAATAAATTAAGTCCGGTTAAATTTAAAGGGAGAGTAGAAAGAGTGTAGCCTGTACAGAACAACATCCAGCAGCTTGCCTGCCACGTTGTCCATAAGTTTCTTTACCTGTTTCATAGTTTTATACTTTTAAAGGTTGAAAGATGCCTTTGGCTAAAGCTCTCCTAAACTACAGCACTAAAGTACTCCACAGGTATTACCTGCAGGTTATGAAGCAGTTATGGTTAAGTTAAAGATTCTGAGAAATATTCTTATTACAATAATGCATAGGGTTTCGGCCATTAATGGTGTTGTGTCAGGCTGATGAAAAGTGGTATCTTCGTGGGCATATTAGAAGACACATGGATAAGAGCAGATATATCGTTACCACCACCGATGGGCAGCAGGTAGAGCTGACGCAGGCGGTCATCCTCAAAAGCAACAACCTATACCCTTTCGGGCAGCACAATTACGCCATCTATGAAACACCGGAAGGCAAATTTATAAAAGCCATGAACAGCGGCGAGCGCGAAATTATGCTTACCCAATATGAAATGATAGACGAAACAAGCGCCCGCAGCTACAACCATCCATACTTCCGAACCGACGACTAAGCCATGCAACTGAGTTTCTGGGAACGCGAAACCTATTTCAATGACATTAATGTGCTGATAATTGGCAGCGGTATTGTTGGTCTGAATGCAGCGCTTCACCTAAAAACCACGCAACCAGCTTTAAAAATACTGGTTGCTGAACGAGGTTTGCTGCCCACTGGTGCCAGTTCTAAAAATGCAGGATTTGCCTGCTTTGGTAGCCCCTCCGAAATGCTGGAAGACCTGCAGCATCACCCAGAAAATGAGGTCTTCAGCCTAATAGAGCGCCGCTGGAAAGGTTTGCAACGCCTGCGCCAAAACCTTGGGGACACAGCCATCGACTATAACCGTTGGGGTGGCTATGAGCTGTTTCAGCCCAAACAGGAAGAGCAAGAGCTATATGAAGCCTGCCTGCAGCAACTACCCTACCTCAACAAGCAGCTACAAAGTATAGTTGGCGAGCCTGATGTTTACCAGACAGCAGACGAACAGATTAGTCATTTTGGGTTTAAAGGGGTGCAGCACCTGCTGCTGAGCACAGCCGAAGGGCAGATAGACACCGGCAAAATGATTCTGGCACTTACGCAGAAGGTACAGGCACTAGGGGTGCTGGTATTAAACGGGCTGGAGGTTCTGGAACTGCACGAAGAAGATAAAGGCATTACAGCCACTACCACACAAGGTATAAATATCAAAGCAAGTGCCGCCCTAGTGGCTACCAACGGCTTTGCGCAAAAACTGCTGCCGCAGCTTTCGGTAGTGCCGGCAAGGGCACAGGTGCTAATTACGAAGCCTATCCCCGACCTCAGAATTAAAGGCACTTTCCATTACGATAAAGGCTACTATTACTTCCGCAACATAGGCAAACGTGTGTTGTTTGGCGGAGGCCGCAACTTGAACATACAGGCTGAAGAAACCACTGAACTTGGGCTGACAGAGCTGGTGCAAAACAGGCTGGAACAGTTGCTGCGTGAGGTTATACTTCCGGAAACTCCTTTTGAGGTAGAACATCGCTGGAGCGGCATTATGGGTATGGGCAACGCTAAAACAACTATTGTGCAGCAGGTATCAGAGCGGATAAGCTGCTCTGTAAGGTTAAGCGGCATGGGCATCGCTATCGGTTCTCTGGTAGGTGAAGAAGGTGCAGAACTGGTGTTGCGGCAGTTGTAACACCAGCATGTTATCTATCATACTTGCTACAAACAAGACTGGTTCCGATAAAGCCGTACTCGACCGTAACTCTTATAAAAGCAAACGGCAAACTGTCCAGATTAAGCAGTTTGCCGTTGATATAGGTGCATTCTAAATTATTTATGCGTTTACCCATTGTGGTGTGGTTTCGTGGTATACTGGTACTTTAAAACGTTGCTGGGCTTCTTTTTCAGCCCGGTAGAAGGCATGATACTCCTCCTCTCCCATTTCCTCTCTTAATGCTATATGAAATAGCGCCATTTCTGGATATAATTTGTACTGTTCCAGGCGCTCCTGAGGATTGTTTCTGTTAAATTCATAAAAGCTTTTCATAGTTGGACTAACATAAATAATTGAGTAATAAATAATTGACCAAACTTAA
>NZ_JBHTLD010000265.1:0-5552 GCF_042678745.1 Pontibacter rugosus
GTAGTACTAAAATGTGTTGACAAAATAACGGTTGAGAGTACATTAATTCACTTTTTTCAACACAAAATGATTTTTTACAAAAAAATTACACTAAATTGTAGTGACTAAGCGCTCACTCCAGTAATTTTAAACCGTAAAAGTGGTGCTATATTAGCAAAAGCTATTGCAATCGGTTTCATTACTCGATTTTGCCTGGTACAGTTACATGAAATGTTATGGAAAAGGAAACAACCATCTACGATATAGCAAAAGAATTATCTATCTCTCCTACCACAGTTAGCAGAGGCCTGAATAACCATCCTGCTGTAAACAAGGACACCAAACAGAAGATTTTTGAAGTTGCTACCCAGATGGGCTACCGTTCCAACACGTTTGCCAGCAGTTTAAGAAAACAACGCACCAATACCATTGGGGTAATTGTGCCACTGCTAAACAGCAACTTTCAGTCTTCTGTGATGGCAGGAATGGAAAAAATAGCAAACGAAGCCGGTTATAACCTTATTATCAGCCAGTCGCTGGAGACAGTGCAGAAGGAAATTACTAATGCCAAGACGATGTTTGACAACAGAGTGGATGGTTTACTGGTATCTATCGCCTATGACACTGAAAACATCGATCATTTCGAACCTTTCTTCAGCAAAGGAATTCCGCTGCTTTTCTACGACAGAGTACCCGAACATAAAAAGTGCACCAGCATCGTCATAGACAATACCCAGGCTGCCTATACAGCTACATCACACTTGATCGAGCAGGGTTGTAAGAACATCGTGCACATCAGTGGAAATTTAAAAGTAAATGTGTACAAAGAAAGACTGAAAGGATTTAAGTATGCCTTAATGGATAATGATATTCCTATTGTAGATTCCTCTGTGATTGTAACAGACCTTAGTGAGGAAGCAGGCATTAAGGCAGCTAAGCAAATCATTCAGATGGACCCAATGCCTGACGGCGTTTTTGTATCTAATGATTATTGCGCTGTAAGCTGTATTAAAACTTTAAAACAGGCAGGTATTTCAATACCTAAAGATATTGCTGTAGTAGGGTTTAACAACGATCCTATCACCAGAATAATAGAACCTAATCTTAGCTCTGTCAACTACCCCGGATATGAAATGGGCGAAATGGCTGTCAGGACGTTAATCAACTATTTAGATGGTGCCTCTGATGTCAGTATCACCAACACCATCACGCTAAGGTCAGAACTAGTAGTTAGAGAGTCAACAGGAAAACTGAAGCATACAAGCCTGGCCATACATTAATACTTCCAGCTATTTTTATTACACACTTTTAAGTATACATCATATGCAGCGTAAGCTTTTTTGTCTTTTACTCCTTTTAGTTTGCTTAGCCTACCATAGCGAAGGCACCAAAGCTGACGACGGCTATAAACTGTGGCAACGATACGAGCAAGTACAGGATCAGGCAAAACTGCAGGTATACCGCCAGGCAATAAATGAACTGATCGTGCAGGGAAACTCACCCACCCTCACCGTGGCACACCAGGAATTACAGACTGCCCTGAGCGGCCTGCTTGGTCAAACAGTTCCCAGTTCGCAGCAGGTAACGAAGCAAAATGTATTGGTTGCGGGCACACCAGCAAGCTCAGCTTTAGTAAAAAACTTGGGGTTAACAGACAGGCTTAAAGCTGTTGGTAACGAAGGCTATTTACTGCAAACCTCAACCAAAAACGGCAAGAATTATACAGTTATAGCTGCCAACACTGACATTGGCGTACTGTACGGCAGCTACCACTTCTTAAGATTATTACAGACACAGCAGGATATCAGCAATCTAAGTATAGCCAGCGCTCCTAAAATCAAGCACCGTGTGCTCAACCACTGGGACAACCTGGACAGGACCGTGGAACGTGGCTATTCAGGCTTCTCGCTTTGGGACTGGCACCGCCTGCCTGGTTACATAGATCAGCGTTATATTGACTATGCTCGCGCGAATGCTTCTGTTGGCATTAACGGAACAGTATTGACCAATGTGAATGCCAATGCGTTAGTGCTTACAGAAGATTACCTGAAAAAAGTAGCGGCGCTGGCAGATGCGTTCCGCCCTTATGGTATAAAAGTATACCTAACAGCCCGCTTCAGCGCTCCTATAGAAATCGGAGGCTTGAAAACTGCCGACCCCCTGGACCCGCAGGTACAGGCATGGTGGAAAAAGAAGTCAGACGAAATTTACTCTTTTGTTCCTGATTTCGGTGGCTTTCTGGTAAAGGCAAACTCTGAGGGACAACCTGGCCCGCAGAACTATGGCAGAAACCATGCGGATGGCGCTAACATGTTGGCTGACGCGGTAGCTGACAAAGGTGGTATTGTGATGTGGCGCGCTTTTGTGTACAGCGAAGATGAGCCTGATGATCGTGCCAAGCAAGCTTATAATGAGTTTAAGCCACTAGATGGCACGTTTAGAGACAATGTGCTGGTACAGGTGAAGAACGGCGCGATTGATTTTCAGCCACGCGAGCCATTCCACCCGCTTTTTGGTGCCATGCCTAAAACGCCGCTGATGATGGAGTTTCAGCTAACGCAGGAGTATTTAGGCCAGGGCACTACGCTGGCTTACCTCTCTCCTATGTATAAAGAAACTTTAGAGGCAGATACTTACGCCAAAGGCAAAGGCTCTACAGTTGCCAAAGTAGTTGATGGTTCTTTAGACAATCACAAACTGACCGGTATAGCCGGCGTAGCTAACATCGGAAACGACCGCAACTGGACAGGGCATCAATTTGCTCAATCAAACTGGTATACCTTTGGCCGCCTTGCCTGGGATCATGCACTATCGTCCGAGCAGGTTGCGGATGAGTGGATCAAGATGACCTTCACCAATGATAACAAGTTTGTGGCTCCGGTAAAGGACATGATGATGAACTCTCATGAGGCCATCGTTAACTACATGACGCCGCTTGGCCTGCACCACATCATGGGCTGGTCTCACCACTACGGCCCGGGCCCTTGGATTAAAGACAAGCACCGCGCTGACTGGACATCTGTATACTACCACAAAGCCGACGAAAAAGGCATTGGCTTCGACCGCACAAAGTCTGGCAGCAATGCCGTTGCACAATACTTCCCTCCGGTTGCCAAGCAATTCGGAAATGTAAAGAAAGTACCTGAAAAGTACCTGTTGTGGTTCCACCATGTGCCATGGGATCATAAAGTTAACTCTGGCAGAACGCTTTGGAACGAACTAGCTTACAGGTACAGCGGTGGCGTAGATGATGTGCGCCAGATGCAAAAAACCTGGGATAACCAGGAAGGCATGATAGACCAAGAGCGTTTCCAGCACGTAAAGCAGCTTTTAACTGTACAGGAGCAGGAAGCTAAGTGGTGGAGAGATGCCTGCCTGCTGTACTTCCAGACTTTCTCAAAAAGACCTATTCCTCAAGATTTAGAAAAGCCAGCCCACACGCTGGAGTATTACATGAGCCTGGACCCCAAATTTGTTCCGGGTATTTAACTTTTATCAACACATCCATATGACCCCAGATTCTAACGCAGCGACTAAAGTAGCTATTGTAACCGGAGGAGCATCAGGCTTAGGTTACGCCATCGCTGAGAAATTTGTAAACAACAACTTCCGCACTATCATTGTCGGGAGAAATGAAGACAAGCTTAAAGAAGCAAAAGCTAATTTCGGAGAACTTTGCACCTATATGGTGTGCGACCTGTCTGACCTACAGCAGATACCAGGCCTGGTGAGCAACATCGCAGCTGAGTTCGGTACGATTGACGTGCTGGTGAACAACGCGGGCATCAACATGAAAAAGCCTTTTGTTGAAGTAACCGACGAAGAGTTCCAGAGAATTATATTGACCAATGTTACCGCTGTGTTTGCGCTTAGCCGTGAGGTGGTGAAAGTGATGCAGCCTAATAAAAAAGGAAGCATCATCAACATCAGCTCTATGGCGTCCCAGTATGGCATTCCGAAAGTAATTGCATATACAGCCTCTAAATCTGCTATCGAAGGTATGACCAGAGCAATGGCGGTAGACCTTTCTCCGGAAGGCATCCGCGTAAACTGCGTAGCTCCTGGCTTTATCGCTACCGATATGTCAGCGAAAGCGCTTAACAATGATCCGGAAAGAAAAAACAAAGTGCTTTCGCGCACACCTATGGGCCACTTAGGAGAGCCTGCTGATGTAGCAGAAGCAGTATACTATTATGCCACAGAGGGTGCCAAGTATGTAACCGGTACCGTACTGCCAGTTGATGGCGGCAACTCGATTGGTTTTTAAAATACTTTATACTTGCTGTTTTAAATTCCAGCTACCAAACCTATTTCCAGAATATACTGCCACCAAAGGTGCCCCTTTAACCTAACCTAAACCTGATAAATGAGACTGTACAGAACCCTCTTCGCCCCTACGCTGCTGGCTGCTTGCCTGGCAACCTCTTGCGCTGATCCTAACCAGAATTCAACCAACGAGGTACCTACTGCACAAGCAGCTACAGATGCGTCACCAAGTATAAAAGCGGCTTATAAAGATGCTTTTTATGTAGGAGCAGCTTTAAACGGAAGACAGGCAAGCGGTAATGATGCAAAGGCAATTAAGCTTTTACAAGAGCAGTTCAACACCATCAGCCCGGAGAACCTGCTGAAGTGGGAAGCGGTGCACCCAAAGCAAGGGGTATATAATTTTGAGGCAGCTGATAAGTACGTGGCGTTAGGCGAACAGAACGACATGTTTATAGTGGGCCATACGTTAGTGTGGCATAACCAAACGCCGAAATGGGTGTTCGAAGATGCGCAGGGCAAGCCTGTGAGCAAAGAAGAACTGCTGAAGCGCATGGAAGACCACATCAAAACAGTGGCCGGGCGCTACAAAGGCAGAATAGATAGCTGGGATGTAGTAAATGAGGCTCTGAATGATGACGGCACCTTACGCCAGTCTCCCTGGTTGAAAATAATCGGGGAAGAATTCCTGGTAAAAGCCTTTGAATATGCCCACCAGGCAGACCCGGAAATGGAGTTATACTATAATGACTATAACCTCTGGAAGCCAGCGAAGCGTGATGGTGCCGTGCGTTTAGTGCGTAACCTGCAGGAAAAGGGAATCAAAGTAGCCGGAATTGGTATGCAAGGCCACTATGGCCTACATGCTCCTTCCCTGGAAGACATTGAAGCAAGTATAAAAGCTTTTTCTGATTTAGGCGTGAAGGTGGCTTTTACGGAAGTAGATATTGATGTGCTGCCAAACCCAAGCAACCGCCAGGGCGCAGATATTGATGCTACCTTTGAGTTTGACGAGAAGTATAACTTATACACAGACGGCTTGCCAGATTCCGTGCAGCAACAGCTTACGCAGCGCTATACCGACCTTTTCAACCTTTTCCAGAAGCACAGTGACAAGATTGACCGCGTTACCTTCTGGGGAGTTACAGACAACGATTCCTGGTTAAACAACTGGCCGATACAGGGCCGCACCAGCTACCCTATGCTGTTCGACCGGCAGTACCAGCCCAAACCAGCTTATAATGCCGTGTTGGAAGCTGCTGCCAAAGCGAAATAACAATTAGGATAAAATAATAGACAGCTTTTAG
>NZ_JBHTLD010000266.1:0-5473 GCF_042678745.1 Pontibacter rugosus
GCTATATAGACAGTAGTGTTGAAGGCAGGAGTACATTAGATTTTACTCTTCTTCCACTCCATGCATTTTACTAACGCTAAAAGCTTATAACTTTAAATTTTGAATGAAAGTCTCACGTTTCAGGTTCAGTATTCAAACAAGATCATTATAAATGAACGTTTGCTTTAATGGTAAAAGCTTAAAATGAAGAAAAGCGGAACACATACACAGCATATGAGGCCTGATGAGGAGGGTTTGCCTTTGCTTAATATTTTTGAATCTCTTCCTGGGCTGATACTTTTGCTATCTCCCTCCTTTGTAATAAAAGCTGTTACAAATGCTTATTTGCAGGAGACGCTAACTAAGCGAGAAGGTGTTATAGGCAAGTATGTTTTTGATGCTTTCCCAGAAAACCCTAACAGACCAGAAGCTGCATCTACTCTAAATTTGACTGCTTCTTTACAGATGGTTCTGTCTTCAGCCAAGCCGCACAAGATGGATATAATCCAGTACGATATTCCTGACCCTCACAACCCGGGCGGTTTTATAGAACGCTACTGGAGTTCCTTCAATACTCCTGTGCTTAACGAACAGGGAGAGGTGATTTATATTATACACGAGACGGTAAATGTATCGGAGGAAATAAAGGCTAAGCACCTGTTGGAGCAAAGCCAAAAAAGAGAACGAGATGCGCTGGCGCAGGCTGAGCAGCAGCGCCTACGTCTGGAACGCCTTTTTGAACAGGCACCTGCGGCTTGTGCCATGCTGGAAGGCCCTGATCTTGAATTCAAATTTATAAATAAATCTTACCAACAGCTCTTTCCTGGTCGTGAGTTGCTAAACCTGCCGCTATTCGAGGCGCTTCCTGAGCTAAGGGAGCAGCCGGTATATAAAATCGTGCAAAACGTGGTTACAACCGGAGAAACATTTGAAGGGAAAGAAGTCTTAATTCCTGTAGCCAGATATGCAGGGCAGCCTGTGGAGGATATCTATTGGAACTTCATCTATCAAGCGCTCTATAATGCCAATGGTGAAATCAGTGGCATGCTCATTTTTGCGCTCGATGTAACTGAATTTGTAGAGGCCCGCCGCCAGGTAGAGAAAGGTGCAGCGTCGCTCCAAACTTTAAATGTAGAATTAGAGGAACGGGTAAAAAGCAGAACCAAGGATCTGCAACTGGCACAGACGCAAGCGCTTATCCAAAAGCAGCAGTTAGTTGATCTTTTCATGCAGGCTCCAGCAGCTATTACTATACTTGATGGGCCTGATTTTGTATTCCAGTTGGTCAACCCTGTTTACCAGCAAATATTCCCTGGCAGGGAACTTCAGGGGAAGCCATTACGCAGAGCGCTTCCTGAAGTGAAAGACACGATCATACCTGCTCTATTGGAAAATGTGTACCGCACAGGGGAGACGTACGTAGCCAGTGAAATGCCCCTGATGATGGCCCGTTATGAGGGTGCTCCATTAGAAGAAATTTTCTGGTCCTTCACGTATCTGGCCAGGCGAGACGGGGAGGGGGCAGTAGACGGTATACTGGTTTATGCACACGATGTAACTCGTCAAGTGGAAGACAGAAGGTCTATAGAGTCCATTGCACAGCAGTTGCAGCATATCACTGATTCACTGCCTGTTCTTATTAGTTATGTAGACAGGCAGAAGATCTACCGTTTTGCCAATAAGGCTTACTATGCGTGGTTTGATTTGAAGGGTGAAACGTTAATAGGGAAACCTATAGCCGAGGTGATAGGAGAAAAAGCCTACGAAGCCGTAGAAGGATATTTCAATAAGGCATTAGCCGGAGAAAGGGTTAATTTCGAGGCAACTATGCCTTTTAAAGAAGGATTGAAAGATGTCCGCACTAGTTTTGTGCCTGACTTCCGCGAAGGCAAGGTTGTGGGATTCTATTCGCTCGTGATGGATGTATCCGAACAGGTGGCATCCAGAAGAGCCTTGGAGAAAAGTGAAAAAGAAGCAAAAGGTAACGCAAAAGAGCTGGTGGCGGTAAATAGGCAGCTAACGCATATCAATGCGGATCTGGATAATTTTATCTACACCGCATCACATGATTTAAAGGCCCCGATCTCAAATATTGAAATGCTTATGGAGGAGCTGCTCCTGGAACTTCCGGTAGAAAGTGAGGAGCAAGGTGAGCTAAATAAGATCATTGAAATGATGCAGGGTTCAATCGTTCGTTTCAAGAAGACAATTGATAGTCTGACCCAGATTTCAAAGCTTCAGAAAGATGGTCCTGGCTTAGAGGAGAAAGTAAATCTTGAGGCGGTGATTTATGAAGTAAAGCTAGACCTGGAACAAACTATTTTAAAGTCTGGAGCACAAATAGAAGTTTCCATCATAGATAGTAATACAGTTACTTTTTCTGAAAAAAACCTGCGCAGCATTGTTTATAATCTTCTTTCAAACGCAATTAAATACAGGCATCCGGATAGAGTATTATCTGTGAGAATCAGTTGCCACCAAGAAGGCGACTACACAGTACTACAGGTTAAGGACAATGGATTAGGCCTAAGTTCTAAACAGCAAGGCAAGTTATTTACCATGTTCAGGCGCTTCCACGACCATGTGGAAGGGTCTGGCGTAGGGCTTTATATGGTTAAAAAAATAGTGGATAATGCAGGTGGGAAAATAGAGGTGCAAAGTACGGCTGGGGTTGGTACTACCTTCAGTATATATTTAAATTAGCACTTTCAGAAAGTTTGTAAAGCCTTTTCAGGAAATAGGGGGAGAGAGAGCGGGAGCCTTTCTACAGTAGCACTGTTTCTATACTATCTTCTGGTTTGCTAAGTATATTATAAAACAAGGGAAGACTCCACATCTACAGGTGTCTTCCCTTGTTTTATATATTGCCTACCATGTATTTCTAAATTTGAAAAGCAATGGCTCAACTATAAAAATTGATTTGCATGGTTTAAACGGATGCTATAAACCACTCATTTTTGCGCCTGAATGATCTCATACTGTATAGGCTTAAAGCTGTAGTTGTTGGACTGCTCTGCTGAACACGCCGTGAGGGCTACAATTAAATCCATTTTTGCTTCGAGCAGTACATAGTCACCGGCTTTGCTTGTGGGCGGAGCTACGGTAAGCTTGCCATCTGCTGCGAACTGCACATTCATGAAGATATTGAAGGCGGTTGGCACGTCATCAGGCGCTATGCCAAATTTTTCCAGGTTGGTATAAAGGTTCTCGAAACAACTGGGATGGTATTCTGGGTTCTGATACATAATCTGGAAAGTTTCAGGACTGCAGGGAGCCAATAGAAAATCGTTACGGCCGTTGGTGTCTTCCAGTATCTCCATCATCTTATGGCTGCGGTTGCTCCATAGGTGGTGTCCCTTGGTGATGAGAATGGTTTCCTCAAAATCTAATGTCTTCCCAGAGGAAAGTTTCTCGCGTTTGTCTTCGGCGTTGAAGAGCACCATGTCGCTTACCTGCTCGCCCTGTGGGTCAATCACCTTCAGCTTATCACCTTTATTCAGCTTAAATGCTGCACCTGTTTGCTTTGCAATTGTTTCTGTCATTGCTATCAATATTTGCTTCTTAAGTAGTTTTATAGTTTGCCTGCCAGGAAAGGGCATTTCCAACTTTCGTCTACGTGGCGTCCGCTGTACTGCGGTGCCTCCAGCCCCTCGTCAAAGTCTTTCAGCATGGGGTTTATACTTCCGTCGTAAGCAACTTCTCGGTCACGGATTACCTTCTTCATATTTTCGTAGACACCTTTCTCACGCAGCTGCTCAAACTGCCGGTGTAGGTTAAAGGCCAAGGCCGTGTAGCCTAGCCTTCTGGCTTTTCTGCTGGAGTTTGGGTGCAGGCCCACTACAAAGAAGGCAGTGCCATTATAGCTGAAACTAAAATTTGTGTCTGCTGGGTTACTGCTCACTTCAGGGTCCCAAGGTTTGGAACTGTTGTCGCTGTTATGCAGCAACTGCAGCTGTGCCCACAATTTATTTTCAAACCCAAGTTCATCTGCTGCCTCTTCATCCTTAAAGATGGCTACCAATGTCATGTATTCGCTGTCTGATGCTAGTGTCTCCTTTATGTAATGCCTCAGGTCGAGTCCTAAACGCTCAGTGGTTTCATCTGTTGCCATAGCGTTATACATACCTATCCGAAGCTGTTTTGAGTTCAGTGCGGCTTTGGCACCCACACAAGGATACTCCACATCGCCCACCTTATCAGTAAGGCTATAAAGGACTTCTTTTAACTGTAAACTTTCGCTTTGTTCAATTTCTTCCGCTGTAAAATATGTCTTGGTGCTCATTTTAGTTTTTAAAGATCCGAGAATGGTACTATTCCACTCAAATTTATTTCTGCTACTGTTGATAGATACTGTGTTATATTTTAATAAGGGAGAGTAGCAGGTTCTAATACTAGCAGCTTATACTCTTTTTGTCTCAAAAAGGTGCTCTTTAATTTGTTGATTCTATCAGGCAATTGTTAAGTGATAACAGGTAGTATGCGAATCGTTTGCATACCTACCAAGATCACCTTCTGTAATCTGTAAGGGCATTTTTGTAGTAGAATTATCTGATATTTTAAACTCTAATTGCTTATGTTTAGTGAACTCAGCAGCTGAAGTTCTGAAATATTAGATTCAACAGTCGAACTTGCACAACTTCTAATACCACCTTGTTTTCAAATTGATTTACTAGCTTTACTGCTAAGGTTTATACAGTTTATTATGATGAAGTGCCTCCTTGTTGAAGATGATGATCGTGTTGCCTCATTTATTGAGGAAGGTTTAACTGACAAAAGTTTTCAGGTAGATCGAGTGGCAGATGGTTTTGAAGCTGTTAGCAAGATCAGCAACAACGAGTATGATGTTGTGATACTGGACATCATGCTGCCGGGCCTGGACGGTTTCGAAATTTGTAAGATTACCCGTAAGCGTAACATTGCCTCCATCATTATCATTTTAAGTGCCTTAGGCGACCCCGAGGAAAAAGTAAAAGGATTGGAGGCTGGTGCGGATGATTTTATGTCAAAGCCTTTTCATTTTAAAGAACTTCTCGCTCGAATAAATGCACACATCAGAAGAAAGCAGTTAGAGCAGGGAATTTTCGAGGCTGACAAGTATGCTGACCTTGAAGTAAACGTAGAACAGAATGTTATAAAGAGAGCAGGTAAAGAAATCACCTTAACACCAAGAGAATTTAACCTGTTGCTTTACTTGATACGAAACCGGGAAAAGGTGCTGTCGCGGGTAGAGATAGCTCAGGCAGTGTGGGATATTCATTTCAGCTCTAATACCAATGTGGTGGATGTATATATCAACTACCTGCGTAATAAAATAGACAAAGATTTCTCTTTTAAGTTGATACACACCATAAAGGGGCGTGGCTATATGCTGGCTCAGAAATCAGATGAATCTTAAACAAAAACTTGCCTTACGATCTACTCTGGTTTGTGCCATCACGCTGCTGCTTGTTCTTGGAAGCACCCTCTACTTTTACAGTAGTTATACCCTTAATGC
>NZ_JBHTLD010000267.1:0-5453 GCF_042678745.1 Pontibacter rugosus
GCAAATTTTTGAAAACCATAGGATTACTTCTACGTTTTCTTAGGGATAAAGCAAATTTCTAAAAACTAAAATAAAATTATGGAAGCATCAGACTTGAAAAACAAAGCAGACAAAGCTAACCCAGAACATAAAGAAGGACCAGTAGCAGCAGCTATTGAGCAGTATACATCTAAAATACCATCAGATGTTTACCTGTGGGCTGCATTAGGCTCAATGGGTGTTTCTGCCACTCTTAAAGTTTTGAAAAAAGACGAAGAAGCACTTTTTGTAGGCCAATGGGCACCCTCTTTCTTACTGCTAGGCCTTTATAATAAGATTGTAAAGGAGTTCGGTTACGACAGAGATAAGTAAGATCATTCTTAACCTTATTTACTTAAAAGAGGAAGCGTATGCTTCCTCTTTTGCATTTAGGCCCTCCGGTTTTCAGTAGGATACTTACCTCCCATAAGTATGCTACAGTTGCTCCAGCAGCTTCTTTTATACTTGCTCAGAAAGAGCCAATACGTAAGTTTGTACACGTATAAGCCCTACACCAACAGCTAAAGATGACTATAATTGACAAACTTGCCTGGATAGAAATCAAGGATAACAAAATATTAAGCACCCGAAGCCGGGGCAAGGACACGTTTTACATACCCGGAGGCAAGCGCGAAGCAGAAGAATCTGATCATCAGGCGCTGATACGTGAGGTAAAGGAAGAGCTAAGTATAGAGTTGGTGGAGCACAGTATAAGGTATGTCGGCACTTTTATGGCGCAGGCCCACGGGCACCCGACAGGCGTTGATGTGAAGATGCAATGCTATAGCAGCGATTACCAAGGTACCATTAAGGCAGCCTCAGAAATTGAAGAGGTAGTATGGCTCGGCTACAAAGACTGTAACCTCGTATCGCCCGTTGATCAGATTATATTCGATTGGCTAAAGTCGGAAGGCCTGCTAAAGTAAAGTATAAAGAGTTAAAACGACACCGCCTCCTGTGGCTTATGCTACAGGAGGCGGTGTCGTTTTGTTAGCAGCAGGCTACTGCTTGTTTACGATAGTGGCAGATGCCTGCGCCGTTGGCAGCACCAGCACCTCTGCTAAGTTCACGTGCGCAGGGCGCGTCACAATAAAACTGATGAGTTCAGCAATATCCTGCGCCTGTAATGGCTCATAGCCTTGGTACACTGTGGCAGCCTTGGCAGTATCACCCTTGAAGCGTACATCCGAAAATTCCGTCTCTACAAGCCCTGGGTTAACTTCAGACACTTTTATGCCCTGTTGTACCAGATCCATGCGCATCGCCTTGGAGAGCGCGTCTACGGCATGTTTAGAGGCACAGTATACATTGCCGTTGGGGTACACTTCCTGGCCTGCAATAGAACCGATGTTCACGATATGACCTTTCTGCGCCTGCTGTAATAGCGGCAGCACTGCTTTGGTTACATACAACAGGCCCTTCACGTTTATGTCAATCATAGCATCCCAATCGTCCAGAGAGCCATCCTGAATTGGAGACAAGCCATGCGCATTTCCGGCATTGTTTACCAGCACTTCTACAGCTCGCCATTCTTCCGGAAGCGAATCTATTGCCTGCTGCACCGCATCCTTGTCCCGTACATCAAAAACAAGCGGGTATACCTGGCTATTGCCTAGCTTCTGTTTAAGCTCCTGCAGGCGCTCTTTCCGGCGGCCTGTGGCAATAATGCGGTATCCTTTGCTGGCTAATTCAATGGCAGTGGCATAGCCTATACCTGAAGTGGCTCCGGTTACAAGTGCGATCTTGGTCATCTTTTATTCGAAGAAAAGTATGAGTGATACGTTGTGGTTTGTCAATTTTTGGATGTAGGCGCTGTAGTTGCTTTCCTGCACCTGCTTGTGCTGGTTGATAAGGCCATGCGAAAAGCGCAGCTCTGGTGCGAATTTAAAGAAAGGATAAAATATATCCAGCCCCAGGCCGTATTCCAGCGCCAGATCGAAATCCTCTATCTGTAATTCGTTTATGCCTTCGCCGCCGTTGTTGCCTTTGCCCAAGTCTATGCCGGGTTTTATGCCGGCTACCAGGTAGGGTCTGTAATTAGAGCGGCGTTTAGATTTATACTTTAAAAGCAAGGGCAGTTCTACCATCACGTTATTCAACGTCTGTTCGTCCTGCTCCAGGCGCTCGCCTGTTTCGGTAGGTGCATTGTTATACTGAATGGTACGGCTGTAGAAACCCACACCCGGCACAAAGCGGGCATCCAGGTACTCAGCCAGACGCACGTTTAGCACCAGGCCTGTATAAAAACCGATATCAGTTTTTGTATTGATAGATACCCGAGGTGTACCGTTTGCATCTGCGCTTTGCAGTTGGTCTACATAAGCCTGCGAGTGTTGCAGGTTATACTTGGTCAGCGGCATAGCCAGGTAAAAACCGTAATGCACCGGCCGATCGTCGTAGCCTGGTTTATTCAGCGTTTTAATTTTTTGCTGCGCCTGCGTAGTGTTGCCAAGCAACAGCAGTAGCGCCAACAGGCTAAGGGTTATTTTTTGCCTGTGTAGATGGAGCTTATTCCAAATGTGAGTGAATGCCATTTCGTGCTGCTAAATCCGACTTTTTGGTAAATTTTTAAGAAATCCTGCCCATCCGGAAAGGCCTGCACCGACTCCGGTAAATACGTATAGGCAGCATTGTCTTTAGAAACGAGTTTACCTACCACTGGTAGTATATTCTTGAAATAAAATTGATAGAGCTGTTTCATCGGAAAGCTGCGTGGCTTTGAAAACTCCAGCACCACGGCCATGCCACCCGGCTTTAGTACACGGTGCATTTCAGAAAGGCCTTTCTCCAGATTCTCGAAATTGCGCACGCCAAAAGCCACGGTAATGGCATCAAAGGTATTATCTGCAAAAGGCAGGTTTTCTGAGTCTCCGTATAGCAGCTCTATTTTGTTAGACAGGCCTCGCTTGGCCAGCTTCTCACGTCCTACGGCTAACATGCCTTCTGAGATGTCTACTCCCGTAATTTTATCTGGATTCAGGCGCAGTGTTTCGATGGCAAAGTCGCCGGTGCCCGTGGCAACGTCCAGTACTTGCTTTGGTTTTGTAGGAGCCAACAGGCTAACCGCCTTTTTTCTCCAGATAATATCTATACCGGCGCTCAAAAAGTGGTTCAGGAAATCATAATTGCCCGCTATGTTATTAAACATCGTGGCCACCTGCGACTTTTTATCGCCGTTCTGATCTTTGTAAGGTACTACCGCCATGGGTTGAAATGGAATGTGTTATGAGGCAAAAATACTGTACCTAAAACTATAATCCGCAGAATATGTTCCGAAATATAAAAAAAGCAGGCCGGGCATTTGCCCGGCCTGCTTTAAAGTATCGTATTAGTAGCCTTTCGGCTTTAGCTACTACTGGTTGTTTTGCTGGTTCTGACCTTCACGCGGAAGCACTTTGAACATGGTTCTGCGGTTAAGCTGCATGTTCTCAGATGTTGTATTTGGTACAGCTGGTCTGCTTTCGCCATACGTTACCGTAACCATACGCTTAGGAGAGATACCTTTGTTTACCAGGTAATCAAACGCAGCATCAGCACGGTTCTGACCTAGAGTCATGTTATAAGAGTCAGAAGCTCTTGCATCTGTATGGCCCTCAATGCTGATATTCAGTGTTGGGTTAGCCTTTAGGATGGCAGCAATCCTGTCAAGCTCCTGCACCGACTCCGGACGCAGGTTATACTTGTCTGTCTGGAAATAGATGTTCTCCATCTTGAAGTTTCCTGGCACATTCTTCACAAGCGTACCAGTAGAGTCTACAAAGTTGATATAGAAGTTCTTGGTTATATCTGTCGTATCGTTCAACACGATCGGAACCTCGAAATCCATAGTTTCAATTACACGGCCATCCATTGAAAGCTGCACCTGGTAGTTACGTCCAGAAAGAACCGTTACGCTGTAGCTGGCAGAATCCGTTTTGGTTACATCGCGGTATGAAATTGGTCTCTTATCAGCCTGAAGGCCGTTGAAGATCAACTCTACACCTGGTATGGCAATGCTATCAGCCTGCGTAAATACCTGACCTTTAACAGTAGTGTTTTTGATGTAGTTGATGGTATAGATATCTTTTTCTCCGTAACCACCAATGCGGTAAGAAGAAAGATAAGCATAGCTGCCATCAGGGGCAAGGCGGTAATAGGTGTCGTCGTCTGGTGTGTTGATTGGCGAACCAAGGTTTACCGGGCGTGCCCAGCGGCGAGCAACAGAGTCATACTTGGCAGAGAAGATATCGTATCCGCCCATGCTGTTATGTCCGCGTGAAGCAAAGAACAACGTACCGTCGCTGGCAAGGTATGGGCTATCATCATCAAAAGCTGTGTTGATGGTTTTGCCCAGGCTCTTAGGGTTGCCCCAGTTACCGTTCTTGTTACGCTGAATCATGTAAATATCAAGGTCACCGTTCTCAGAGTAGTGGCTTGTAGAGTAAAACAGGGTGTTTCCATCTGGAGTGATATAGGCATCTGACTCAAAGTCTTTCGTATTCACTTTGTCGCTGATGCTCTTTGGCGCACCCCAGCTACCATCTGGCTGGCGCTCGGCCACCATAATATCGCCGTTGTTAGTTGATTGGTAAAGCAACAACTTCGTATCGTTGTCAAAAAGCTGGATCGAGGCATCGTGGCCCGGGCTGTTAAGGGCACCAGGTACAATACGCGTTTGCTGCCACTCATCTTCACCTAAGCGAGTTGTCTCAAAAATATCTTCGTAGAACTCACCATCACGAGCCTCCTGGCCACCGGTTACATTCTCAGCACGGGAAGTAAAAAGCAGGTAGTTGTAGTCTGACGAAATAACCGGGCTATGCTCAGAATAAGCAGTGTTCACAGTGCCGCCCAGGTTCTTTACGAACACATCTTTCGGGTTAGCCACTTCGCGCTTGGCGTTTTTAGAATACTGTATCAATTGCGCCACTTCCTCTTTCAAGCCAATGTTGCGCTTCGGAATTGCCTTCTGATACGTCTGGTAATGCTCTACTGCTCTATCAAAGCGGTAATTGATATGGTCTACGCGACCTAACCAGTACTCCAGATCTCTGTCTACGTTAGGCTTCACCTCCTGTGCACGGTACAAATACTCTGCAGCCTTCTCTTTGTCGAAGGTCATGTAGCTGATACCAGCATAGTAAAGTGCCTTCGCGTTATCTGGATCTGCAGCGAGCACTTGCTCATAGTATGGCAGGGCAGCGCGGTAGTTTTCCTTATCGAATAACTTGTTTCCTGTACGCAGGAGTTTTCTGGTGCTTTGCGCCGAGGCAGCTGAGGCGGCCAAAAGGCAAACCATCGCCAGCAACAGAGAAACCCGTGAGAACGATTTGGCTAAATGATTCATGTGTAAGAGGGTTTGTTATAATTTCCTTGTAATTGTATTGATAATAAATATTTTAAACCTGCTGCTTAGCCTATCAGCTAAATCAACGGGTTTTGCTTCTATACGCGAT
>NZ_JBHTLD010000268.1:0-5443 GCF_042678745.1 Pontibacter rugosus
GTTTCGTAATTAAAAATATAATTACGATTATTTTCGTATGTTAAGATAGGGGGTTGCTAGTTTGAAGCGGCGGGTTCTAAAAAAGCAGCGGTATTGTAATGGAGAAGAAAAAGGTAAAGCTCAGTTTAAGCTACTGCGCCTAATGTGTTAAGGCCGATTTAATCATGATAAACTCGTTGATGTTATCCGTGTTGATAACTCCGGCCAAGCGCCCATTTTCGAGGACAGGGTAAAGCGGGGCTTTGGTTTTTTGCAGTTCTGTATAGGCATCAGACAGCTTGTCCCGAACATCAAAGGCTTTTACCTCTGCCGACATAATCTCTGTTACCTGCCTGTGCATCTGTTCGTCTTTAACGGCCTGTATTAACTGAGAGCGGGTGAGGGTGCCTACTACCTGGCCTTCGTCCTCTACTATAAATTCGTGCTCTGCGCCCATCAGCAGCTTGTTTAATGCATCCCGCACGGTTTCAGTTGGGGCTAAGGTTACAAAGTTGGTCATCATACCTTCGCGCACGCTGTGGCCGCGCAGGTAATCGAGGTGCTGCACCAGTATGTTTTCAGAGTAAGCGCCAAAGAACACAAAAGCCCCAATCAGGATAAGAAAGGGGTTATACATAAAGCCCACAAAAACAAAGAAGATAGCCAGCAGCTGCCCGATATTGGCTGCTATCTGCGTAGCCCGCACGCGGCCCAGTTTAAAGGCGAGCAGCGCACGTAGTACCCGCCCCCCATCCATCGGGAAAGCAGGAATAGCATTGAACACGACCAGCACTACATTTACGATCAGTAGTATGTAAAAGAAGTTTGCCGGAGTAATGCGCTGTAAGAATGCCTCATCAGGCACACTCTGCAGTGATGGCAGCACCAGCCATAGTATAAATGCAATTACGACGTTCACCGCGGGCCCTGCGGCAGCTATAAGCAGTTCTCTTTTTGGCTGCTCTGGCATACGCTCCAGGCTGGCTACTCCGCCTATGGGCAGTAGGGTTATCATTTTAGTTTTGATGCCAAAGCGCTTTGCCGTAAGCGCATGGCCAAGCTCATGCAGCACCACACAAAAGAAAACAGCAAGTATAAATACCATGGCTAGTACAGTTGTAGCAAGGTCGCTGCCCCGCTGAGCCTCAGTGAAAGCCACCCAACCCAGCAGTAGCACAAATGTCCAATGGACCAGTATGTTGATGCCGGCAACTCTGCCTAGCTTTAACGACCATTTCATAGGGTTTATACTTTAGGAAGCTAAGGCACTTACCTCACAGGCTTACACCTGTAAGCCTGTGAGGTAAGTGTGTTTATACTTGTGTTTTCTTTTCGCCCGTAGCAGGGTTTAACCTAAACCAGCGGTAGCCATAGGCATTGATGGAAAGTTGGCCCTTTTTCGGCATGCTGTAGTCGTCGTTGCTGAAGACTTCTACCGCATACTTATCTTCCTGGTCAAGTATGGGCAAAAGAACCGTTACGTCTTCATTACTTAAGTTATGTACCACAACAGTAGTGTAGACTAATGTGCAGGAGTGCGCAAATATCTTGGAGCTTTTCGTTTCCAGTATATCACACTTGCCGGTGCCGAGTTCAGGATATTGGCGGCGTAACCGGATTACACGTTCCATCCAGTTCAGGAGCGAATTGGTTTCCCGCTGCTGCTGCACCACGTTTACTTTGGTATAAGCATAATCACCTTTAGATATTACCGGGCGTGGCAACTGGCTAACGGGAGCGCTGGAGAAACCTGCATTCTTTTCAGTAGTCCACTGCATTGGTGTGCGCACACTTTTGCGGCCTTCCTGTGAAAGGTCGTCTCCCATGCCTATCTCTGATCCGTATTGGATCATGGGTGTACCGGGCAGACTAAAGAGCAAACTGTAAGCTAACTCAATACGGTGGCGGTCGCCGTTTAAGATGGGCGCAAGGCGCCGGCGGATGCCACGTCCAAAAATGCGCATGTCCTCTTTGGGGGCAAATGCTTCAAATACTTCCTGGGTTTCAGGTTCTTCCAGATCTTCCAGGTTTAGCTCGTCGTGATGGCGTAAAAAGTTAAGCCACTGCAGGTCTTCCTGTTTCGGTGGCAGCATGCGCAGGCCTTTGGCAATGGGAATGCCGTCTTGTTTGGCCAAGGCTAAAAACAGGTGCTGGTTTAGCAGGAAGTTAAACATCATGTGCATCCGCCTCCTGCCTTTAAAAAACTTCCCTACCACCTCAGGTGGGCCAGAGGCTTCTGCTAACAATATGGCGTCGCGGCTGTGCATCGAAATGAAGTCGCGCATGTCCTCAATCAGGTTGTAATACTCTTTTGTGCTGTCTTCGCTATCACTCTGTACCAGAATATGGGCGGCATCAATTCTGAAGCCGGATACACCAAGTGCCAGCCAAAAGCCCATAATGTGGTGAATCTCTTTGTGTACTTCAGGGTTGCCAAGGTTCAGGTCTGGCTGGTGCGCATAGAAGCGGTGCAGGTAGTATGCCTTGGCTTCTTCATCATATGTCCAGATGCTGTCTTCCTGCCCTGAAAAGGCAGGCTTGCCGATTTCCTCCTCCGGCTTCTCTTTGCGCCAGGTGTAATAGTCTCGGAATTTAGAATCGGGATTGCTGCGCGATTCCTGGAACCACGGGTGCTGGTCAGAAGTATGATTTACCACCAGGTCAACAATTACCCGGATACCTCGCTCGCTCGCCTCGCGTATAAAGGCGGCAAAGTCGCCCAGTGTACCCAGGCGGCTGTCTACGTTATAATAGTCCATTACATCGTAGCCGTTATCACGGTTTGGAGTCGGGTAAAAAGGAAGCAGCCAGATACAGGTGATACCCATCGTGGCTAAATAGTCTAAGCGCCCGATCAAACCCTGAAAATCACCGATGCCATCGTTGTTAGAGTCCTGAAAAGTTTCTACATCCAGTGCGTAAATAATAGCACGTTTATACCAAAGGTCTTGCTCTTTCATAGGCATTGCTACGTGGTTACCGGAAAAGCTATCGTACTGAGCAGTGCATTTTCGGCCTGGCGCGAATCCAGGCGGCTGTGCTGCACTACAACTGGTCTGTCAGATTCTATCACACTAGAGTAGTCGGTGCCAGTAGGAATAGGCTCAGGGTCTTTCAGATCATTGAATCGGACATGCTTGGTTCGTTTGGCAGGTACCGTAACCTTATAAGGGCCTATGGGATCACGGTCAGAGAAATAAATCCAGATATTAACCTGCGCATCTTCCTCTGATGTATTTAAGATGCAGGCCGTTTCGTGGCTGGTAAACTCTGGTGCCGGACCTGTGCTGAAGGGGGGAATATAGCCCTCCGCAATAGCCCATACCGTATGGCCAATAGCTTTTTTCATAGTATAAAAGGTTTGTGTGTGGCAAAAAATAGCTGTATCACTTACTACGGTTATACTTGGCTTGTAGGTTCTAAAGTATAATCTTCGCTCCTGATGTACCTATGGGAGGTGGGGCATCGTACATCTCTGCGTATCTTGCCACTTAATCAGTAAAGCAGAGCTTTGATAATATGTTCTGCTGGGAAAGCAGCCAGGCAGCGCTTTGTTTAAACAGCGCAGCTTCGGTGGCATGTGGTAAGCAGTAATTGAACGAGCATCAGAAATCAAATATGATAAACATAGGAGCAAGGGACTTTGAGCGGGAGTTGCAGTTTCAGGCATCACGCAGCGGAGGTGCAGGAGGGCAGAACGTGAACAAGGTAAACTCAAAAGTAGAGTTGCGGTTTCATGTAGAAAATTCTGAGTTGCTTACGGAGGAGGAAAAGGCGCTGGTGCTAGAAAAGCTTGCTAACAGAATTAATGGCGAAGGCTACCTGCAGGTGGTGTGCCAGACAGAGCGCAGCCAGTTCAAGAACAAAGAGCTGTGTGTGGAGCGCTTTAAAGAGCTGCTCCGGCAGGCAACAACCCGGCAAAAGAAACGCACCGCTACAAAGGCAACGCGCTCCAGCGTGAGGCGCCGGCTGGAGGGAAAGAAAAAGCAGGCAGAGAAAAAATCTAACCGCAGCTTCAGAGGCGATTTTTAGAAGAAGTATAAAAGCACTACAAGGCTGGCTGCTGCGTTAGGTAAGAAATTTGCAGAGCCAGAAATTAATTATTCACCCTTCGTTATGATAAAAAAATTGCTTTTGCTGATAGTGCTACTCTGTGGCGCAAGTGTAGCTGGTATGGCGCAGAAGTACAGAACAGCAGCCGGTGTGCGCTTGGAGAGCGATCGCTTTGGCCTGACACTTCAGCAGAAATTACATGAAAGAGGCACCATAGAAGGCATCGCCTCAATTGGCTCCCGCGAAATAAGCGGCACAGCTTTATATGAGTGGCACTTCCCGATGCTGGGCAAACGCTTTAATTATTACCTGGGCGCAGGCGGGCACATCGGTAACCTAAAAGATAATGGCGTTTTTACTGGTGTAGATGCTATTCTAGGTATCGAGTATAAAATAAACGGTTTGCCTTTTCTCTTGTCTGCTGATGTGAAACCAGCCGTGCATATCAATCATGAAGATTGGGTGCAACTCTCCTCTGGCGTGTCCATACGCTACGTTATCCTGAAAGAGAAAAAAGTAAAAAAAGAGTGGTGGCCTTTTGGCAACAAGAACAGCAAAAACAATAAGAACAGTAAGAAGAACGAAGACAAACCAAGTATACTTGACATCTTCAAAAAACAGGATGATTAGATAGCTTCGGGTATATTTCTAAAGAGGTTTTTTCGGAACGAGAAAATTTAGAACCAGTGAATAAACATGCCCTTGTTTCCTGCTCAGGCTATACTTATATAGCCTGAGCAGGAGGTGAGCATTGCATTGAGGCAGTTGCCAATAATTGTTGTCTGGCAGCTATCTCTGGCCTGTTATTGAGCGTGCTTTTATACGTCAGGTAAAGGCCTGCCAGAATAGCCAATAGCAGCAGTAGGATCTTCATCTTTTTGGTGATTATTGGGTAGATAATTGGTGAAGTTATAAAGCACCGTAGCAGTTAGCCACGAGGGGCAACAATTTTAACTTCCGGCAAAAGGTTTGGCTGCCCTTTATACTTGCTCAGTTCCTGGCGAGCAGCAATTTCCTTCATTTCGTTTGCAGATTGCTTTATGGTAAAGCCCACGCCTGCGATAAAAGCGAGAATTAAAATAATGATTTTCATGGTTTTATTTTGTTAGGTATTGGTAGATAGTAGATTGAAGAACAGGTAAAGCCGAAGACTAAAGCTCCGGAGCAGTAATGACAACTTCAGGCAACAGGTTAGGGTAAGCTTTGTACTCCTTCAGTTCCTGCCTGGCATTTATCTGCTGCACATCCTTTGCTGATTTTTGGATAGTGGCACCCATACCAGCCATACATGCGAAGATTAGGATCACGATTTTCAGAGGCTGTTTTAATTTCATTTGGATAATTTCTTAAGCATGATGTGTATCATGGTAATCTGTATCATTGTTTCGGCAGACTTCGTGGAGAGTTCATA